>JBILLI010000743.1:0-3826 GCA_044376155.1 Polyangiales bacterium | reverse complement strand
TGGAGACCGAGTTCCCCCACGAGCTCTTGCGGGGCTACGACGCCGGCACGGTGCGCTGGATCGCGGGGGCCATCGACCACCCCGCGCTGCTGGCGGAGTCTCGCGAGGTCGCCGCGCGGCAGTGCGCGGCGCAGCGACAGGGCGCGACGCACCCCGCGCTGCGCGCGCTCAACGAGCTGTGAGGGTTACTTGTCGAGGCCCTTCTCGGCGATCCACTGGTTGAAGAAGCGCGAGCCCTTGTCGTAGCCGTCGCGCACGTTCTTCTCCGCGGTGCTCTCGAGGAGCGAGCCCACGAGCATCACCTTGGCCTCGACGACGACCTCGATGCTGCGGCGGCAGCGGTGCTCGCCCAGGGACTGCATGCGCAGCGTGCCGCTGGTGAACATCTTGTCGGCCATGGTCGACGGCGTGACCTTGAAGGTCATCACGCCGGACTTCTTGTCGAAGCGCGTCTCTTCGACGTACGCGAAGTTCGACCCGAGCACCTTCTGCACCGCGCCGGGGACCTCGAGCTTGGGCGTCACCGAGACCTTCTTGAAGGTCTCCGCGTCGGTGTCGCGGCTCTCGATCACGCGATAGTCGGGAAAGCCCAGGGTCTTCTTGTAGAGCGTGTTGTTCACCTCCTCGTCGAACTGGAGCTTCTTCCAGTAGGTCTCAACGCTGCAGTTGAACTCGTGGGTCATCGTGAACTTCGTCATCCGGGGCGGTGCCTCCCTTCGGGGCCGCTGAGATAGCACGTCCGGGGAACGGCCGCGAGCGTCCGATCTCGTTGCGCGACAACGGTTTTGCTCCAGTGCCCGAAGGCCGTGGCCGATTTGTCGGTCACGCGCCTCTGCGCGGAATGGAGACACACGGCGATGGGAACGAGACACTGGGCACCCGCGGCACTCTTCGCCGCCGTCGCGCTGAGCGCCTGCCAGGACAGCGCGCTCACGGTCAGCAGCACCCGCACCGACGGGGGATTCGGCGGCTTCGCGCGGGTGCCCGAGGTCACCTGCGGCGAGGGCTTCACCGCCTGCGGCGACGCCTGCCGCACCCTCGCGGGTGATCCCCTGAACTGCGGCGCCTGCGGCAACGTGTGCGCGCGGGGCGAGACCTGCCTCGCGGGCGACTGCGTGCCCGAGTGCGTCAGCGGCACGCGCTGCGCGGTGGACGGCCTCCTGCGCTGCGTGCAGACGCGGAGCGACCGGGCCCACTGCGGCGCGTGCAGCAACGCCTGTCCGCGCGGGCAGGTGTGCTCCCAGGGGAGCTGCGCCTCGGCCTGCGGCGCGGGCGAGACGGCCTGCACGGCCGACGACGGCGGCACCGACTGCGCGGCGCTCTCGGCCGACAACGCCCACTGCGGGAGCTGCGAGCGGCGCTGCGGCGACGGCTACCAGTGCTTCGACGGGCGGTGCCGCCCGCGCTGCGCGGCCGGCCAGTCGACCTGTCCCCAGGAGGGCGGCGGTGAGGGCTGCTTCGACACTTCCAACGACCCCGACCACTGCGGGGGGTGCGGCATTCGCTGCGCGCAGGGAGAGGTCTGCGCCCAGGGCCGCTGCGCGGTGAGCTGCGGGCTCGGCTTCACCGACTGCGGCGGCGTCTGCCGGGACCTCGCGAGCGACGACCAGAGCTGCGGGAGCTGCGGCTACCGCTGCGGCGCAGGACAGCAGTGCGTCGGCGGGCAGTGCCGCGCCAACTGCGGCGGCGGGCTCTCGGACTGCGGCGGCGCCTGCCGCGACCTCGCCAGCGACGTCGCGAACTGCGGCGCGTGCGGACAAGACTGCAACAGCGGCGAGGCCTGCGTGCGCGGGGTCTGCGTCGTGAGCTGTACCGCGGCGATGCCCGCGTGCGACGGCGCGTGCCGGGACCTCTTCTCCGACCCGCGACACTGCGGCGCCTGCGGCAACGCGTGCGGCGCGGGGCAGGTGTGCAACTCGGGCGTGTGCGGGCTCTCGTGCGCCGAGGGGCTCGGCGAGTGCGCGGGCGCGTGCCGGGACATCCGCTCCGACCGGCTCCACTGCGGCGGCTGCGGCCTCGCGTGTGGCGACGGCGAGGTCTGCATCGAGGCGCGCTGCGCGGCTGACTGTGGCCCGCACAAGACCGAGTGCGGCGGCGTCTGCGCCGACCTGCGGAGCAGCCGTGAGCACTGCGGCCGCTGCGGGGTGGGCTGCGCCGCCGACGAGACCTGCGTCGACGGAAACTGCCAGCGCTGAGTCAGAACACGTCGCGGCGGGCGCGCAGGGCGGCGAAGGTCGCCACGCGGTCCGCCGCGACGCGCAGGGTCTCGCGCAGCGCGGCCTCGTCACAGCGCAGGAAGGGATTGGTCCTGCGCTCCTCCCCCAGCGTCGCCGGCACCGTCGGCCGCCCCTCTGCCCGCACCGCCCGCACCACCTCCAGCCGCCGCGCCACGGCCTCGTCACCGGGCAGCACCGACGCCGCGAAGCGCAGGTTCTTCTCGGTGTACTCGTGGCCCGGATAGATCCGGGTCTCATCGGGCAGCGCGCCGAGCACCTCGTAGAGCGAGTCGGTCATCTGTGCGGCGTCGCCCTCGAAGAGCCGCCCGCAGCCCGCGAGGAAGAGCGTGTCACCCGTGAAGGCGTGGCCGTCGGTGCACCAGGTCACCGCGCCGAGGGTGTGACCCGGCACGTGCAGCGCGCGAAACTCCATGTCTCCCAGGGAGATCGTCTCACCGCTGGCCACCGCGCCGGTCTGCCCGGGCACCCGCCCACGGTCGCTGGCGTGGGCCCACACCGCGAGGTCGGGCCGCCAGGCGAGCAGGTCCTCGACGCCGCCGACGTGGTCGAAATGGTGGTGCGTGGCGAGCACGCCCACGAGCTCCACCCCGAGCGCCTCGACGGCGCGGCGCACGGGATCACCCTCCGACGGGTCCACCACCACGGCGACGCCGCGGTCGGGGTTCACCACCAGATAGGCGTAGTTGTCCGACAGGCACGGGATCACCTCGACGCGCATCGCCGCAGTCTCGCGCGGGCCGCGCCGTCGCGCTACCACTGCGCCATGAGCACTCCCACCGTCGCCCGCGGTCAGAAGGGCATCCTCGCGATGTTGGCCAACCCCGCGGGGATGTGGCGCTTCTTGCGCGACCCGACCACCGCGAAGCGCACGAAGATCCTCGCGGTGCTCGCGGTGCTGTATCTCGTGTCGCCCCTCGACGCGGTGCCCGAGCTCCTCGTGCCGCTCTTCGGCTGGCTCGACGACGTCGGGGTCACGGCCCTCGCGCTCACCTGGCTGGCGTCGAAGGCCGCGCGCTACGAGAACGAGCTCCCGCGCCCGGACTCGCCCGGCATCGACGTGCGGGCGGTCAGCCCTTCATCCGAGGCTTCACCCAATGGTGGTGGAGCCAGTCCACCGACGCCGGCGCCGCGCTGAGCGTGGCGTGCAGCGACCGCACCCGCGCGTCGGGCGTGAGCCCCTCGGGGGCGTTGGCGCGGGCGAAGAGGATCCAGTTCGACACCTCGTAGTGGTGCAGCAGCGGCGCGAATCGGTGGCCATCGAGGGCCTCCAGGCGCGCCGCGGCGTCGTCGACGTCGCGGGCGTGCAGGAGGGACGTGCAGGCGTCGAAGAGCAGCGCGCGCAGCCCCTCGAACGCACCCTCGGGGTCGTCGACCACCGACTGCAGCAACGCTTCGACGTCCTCCTCGGACATCCCTGCGTCGAGCGCGGCGTCGCTGATCGCGGGCACCTGCGTGGTGATGAAATCCGACTCAGGCGCCACGGGCAACACGCGGCCGACGAGGTAGAGGTCGAAGGCGCTGGCGATGGCCTCGCCCATGAACATCGCGTCGGCGCTCGCGGGACCGTTGGCGAAGGCCACCCGCGCGAG
>JBILLI010000742.1:0-3831 GCA_044376155.1 Polyangiales bacterium | reverse complement strand
TCCCGCGCGTCTCAGCCCCCCTTCTCCTGCCGGATCACCGGCGGGAGAAGGGGTTGGGGGATGAGGGCCACCACAGCGGCCTCGCAAGAGGTGTCGCGCGACACAACAGCAGAAGAGCCGCACCCTCGCGGCGGCGATACATTGGCCAGCCGTTGACGGGATCCTCCCGTGCGCAGATCCGCCACGGTCGGCCGTGATCCCGCGCGCGAGCGACAGCGCCCACGCGCCTGTCGCCTCAGCCCGGGATCACCTCTCCCAACAACCGCCTCACGCCACCCGCGCCCCGCACTCACTTCTCCGACAGCCGCTCGATGCCATCCCACTCGGGGGGGATCCCGTCGCTCACCAGCGCACGGCACGCGGTCACGAAGAGCTGCGGCACCACGTCGTCGGGCGCGGCCGACATCGCGCGCTTGAAGAGTTCCAGCGCGTCTTCGGGGCGCCGCGCGTAGTAGTGCGTGAGGGCGGCCTCCATCAGCTCGATGGTCGCCGCCTTCTGCGCGCGCAGCCCCTCGGGGTCGCCGTCGATGACCTCGTAGATGGTCACCGGCGCGAGCTTGCCCACCACCTGCACGCGGCCCACGCGGCGAATGCCATACGCACCGGGCTCCGCCAGCCCGCGGAAGGTGTTCTCGGAGATCAGCATCCCCGCGCCGTAGCGCTTGGTCAGCCCTTCGATGCGCGCGGCGAGGTTCACCGGGTCGCCCACCACGCCGCACTTCAGCGCGTTGGGACCGCCCAGAATGCCCAGGGTCACCGTGCCGGTGTTGATCCCCATGCCCGTGCGCACGGCCTCCATCCCGCGCGCGCGACGGTCGGCGTTGTAGCGACCCAGCGCGCGGTGCATCGCGATGCCGCCGCGGACCGCCGAGTCGGCGCCGCGGTCGAAGAGGGCCATGATCCCGTCGCCGAGGTACGTGTCGACGAATCCCCCCGCGCCGTGGATCGCGGGCTCGGCCACCGCGAGGTAGTCGTTCACGAAGGAGAGCGTCTCCTCGGGGCGCATGCGCTCGATGATCCGCGTGAAGCCGCGGATGTCGCTGAAGAAGACCGAGATCTCCTTGCGCACGCTGTCGCCCAGCTGCACCTCGGTGATGTTCGTGCGCTCCAGCGCCGACAGGAACTGGTAGGGCACGAAGCGCGCGTTGGCCCGCTCCAGCGCGCGGGTCTGTGAGAACAGCCGCGCGTTCGCCAGCGAGATCGACATCTGCCCCGCGAGCAGCTCCAGCGTGCCCAGGCGTGAGGCGTTGAACGCGCCCGCCGCGAGGCTGTTCTCAAGGTAGAGCACGCCCGCCACCGCGCCCTGGTTCACCAGCGGCATGCAGAGCACCGCCCGCGGGCGACGCGCGGTGACATACGGGTCCGTGCGGTATTTCAGGTCGGTGCAGGCGTCGTCGAGCACCACCACCTCGCGCGCGCGGGTGACGTAGTGCAGCACCGCGCCCGGGAGGTCTCCCTGCGCGATGACCTGCGCGAGCGTGGGGCGCGACGTCTCCGCCGAGGCCCGTCCGCCCACGATGCGCGCCACCAGCGTCAGCTCGTCGCCCTCGGGGAGCAGCAGCGCGCCGCCGTCGGCGCCGCCGTTCTCCAGCACGATCTCCAACATGCGCAGCACCAGCGCGTCGAGCTCGACCTCGCGCGAGAGCGCCTGGCTGGCCTTGAGCACCGAGCTCAGGTCCAGCATCTCGGTGTGCTCCCCGGTGGTCACCGTGGTGGTGGCCGCCTCGGTGGTCGTCGGACGCAGCGAGCGCGAGGTCGCGTGCGGCGCGACGTTGTAGCGCGCGTCGAGCTGCGCGGCCTTGGCGCGCGCCCCCCACACCGCGTAGCCCTGGTGCGCGCGGACGTACCACGCGCGGGCCGACTCGGGCTCCGACTGCGCCGCCCACAGCCGCGCCGTGAGCTCACACGCGAGGGCCTCCTCCCAGAGGTTCGCGCTCTCCCGCGCGGCGTTCACGGCCTCGCGCAGCGCGCGACGGGCGGCGTCGAAGTCTCCTCGCACCCGCGCGAGCTCCGCCGCGGCCATGAGCGACTTCGCGCGGTGGTTCATCGGCGCGAACTCGGCCCACCGCGCGAGCTGCGCGCGCTGCGCTTCGGCGCGCTGGAGCAGCGCCTCGCGGGCATCACCCTCAACGCCCTCGGCGCGGCGCAGGCGCCAGAGCGTGTCGACGAGGGCCTGCATGGGCACGTGGATCGTCGAGACCATGCTCGGCAGCCACGGCTCCAGCGCGGCGGCGGCGCGCTCGGCGGCGTCGACGTCGTCGAAGAGCACCGCGAGGATCTCCTCCCACAGCAGCGCGTTGGCCACGCCGAAGGCATCCCCCGCGGACTGGTGCTCCGCCCGCGCAGACGCGGCGTCGTAGCGGCGCTCGGGGTCGTCGAGCCGCAGGGGGTCGGGGGTCAGTCCCTGCAGCGCGCGCACCGCGCTGTGCCCCGCGAGCACGTAGCCCAGCGCGGTCTTCTGCTGCACGCGGGTGATGGCCGCGGTGGCGCGCCCGGCCTCGTCGGCGGTCTCGTCGAGGGAGCGCCCCGAGAAGAGCCCGTGAAAGAAGCCCATCATCAGGGACCAGCCCGAGAACTCCAGGTCGCCCGTCTCGAGCCCCGTGCGAAAGATCGGCAGGAACTGCTCCCACGTCTCCAGCGACGAGCGCGACCAGTGGCGCACGTAGCAGGCCACGATGTAGCGCGTGCGGGCCTCGAACTCCTTGGCGTTGAAGCGGTCCACGAGGCGCACCGCGAGGTCGCCCACGGAGTTCGCGCCGGGCACGTCGCCCACCACCCCCGCGAGGATGATCCCGTAACACGCATAGGCGTAGGTCGACGCCGCGGTGTTGCCGTAGGTCACCGACAGCACCACGCCCTTCATGGGCACCAGCGGGAACAGCGCCGGCCGCGCCACGTAGCTCGCCGACGTGATGCGCGTGAGCAGGCGAATCGCCGCGAGCTTCTCGGGGTCGGTGACCTCGGGCAGCGCGTAGAGCGCGTCGGCGTCGCGCCCCGCCACCGCCGCCGCGGTCTCCCCGATGGCCGCCCCCACGTCCGCCGCGGTGGGCGCCGCGGGAAAGTTCACCCCGAGCTCTGCGAGCACCCCGAGGGCCGTGTCGATGGCCTCGGTGAGACGGTTCTCGCCGATGTATGCCTGCACGCGAACCTCTGCGGCGCGGGCGCGGTCCACGAGGCGCAGCGCGCGGGCGTCGACCAGCGCGGCGTAGCGCTCCATCAGCGCGAGGTCGCCCGTGAGGTACGCCGCCTCGGTGAGGTGCAGGTGCAGCTCCAGGGCGTGCTCGTAGCCCTCCTCCCACACCCCGTCGCCGAGGAGCGTGAGCGCGAGCTGGAGGTACTCCAGCGAGGGGCGGTACGCCGCCGAGGCCTTCGCCCGCCGCCCGGCCTCCGCCGCGAGCAGCGCGAAGTCCTTGCGCTGCAGGGGGTTGGTGATGAGGTCGGCGCAGAGCGCGGCGTGCCCGAGGAGCTCGAAGAGCCGGTCGTGGAGCTCGTCGGCCCCGAGGCTCTCGCGCAGGCGCAGGGCGATGGCGAGGTGCAGCGCGGGGCGCTCGGACGCCGGCACGAGGGCATACGCCGCCTGCTGCACGCGGTCGTGGAGGAAGCGGTAGCTCACGGCCTCGGGCGCGGCCGAGACCCGCTCGCCGTCGGCGTCGAGGCGCGCGTCGATGAACTTGTACGAGGTGCCCACGGGCAGCACGAAGCCCTCGGCGAGCCCTTCCGCGAGCTGCGCGGCGGCGTCGAGGGCGTCGCGCTCGAGCACGATGGCGAGCGTGCGCAGGTCGAAGGTGTTGCCCACCGCCGCGGCGTCGCGCAGGGCGCGCTGGGTCTCAG
>JBILLI010000741.1:0-3837 GCA_044376155.1 Polyangiales bacterium | reverse complement strand
CGCGCAGAAGCTGTTCGTGGCAGGCCTGCCCGACAGCGTTACGGAAGAGGTATTGCGCGGCCTCTTCACGGAGTCGGGCTGCAACGTGGTCGAGCTGACGCTCCCTCGCGATCGGATGACCGGTCGTCCGAGGGGCTTCGCGTTCGTTCGTCTCGCCACCACGGAGGACGCGGACCGGGCACGCTCGGTCCTCGATGGTCGGATCGTCGATGGACGATCGATCTCGGTGCGCCCCTTTCAGGCGGAGCCGCCTGCGAGGGGTGAGGGGCGACCGGTGATGGGCGATCGCCCGCCGCGAGAGCCACGGAGCGGTGGCTTCGGGGGTGGTCCCGGCGGAGGGGCGGCTCCAGGCGCGGGGCCTGGCGGTGGCTTCGGCGGCGGGGGTGGTGGCGGCGGGGGTGGCTTCGGCGGCCCCGCGCCGGACCGCACGCTGTACGTCGGCAACCTGCCGTACGACGCCACGCAGGAGGAGATCGAGACGCTGCTCACGGGTCTCGGCGTCGAGCCCGTGCTGCGGGTGCACCTCCCGCTGGATCAAGATGGTCGCAAGCGCGGCTTCGGCTTCGTGACCCTCGGCTCGGCCGAGGTCGCCAAGAACTCCATCGACCAGCTTCGCGGCGCCGAGCTGCGCAGCCGTCGGCTCATCGTGAACCTCGCGCACCCCAAGGGCACCGGCCCGGGGGAGGGCGGGGCTGACCGTCCGCCGCGCCCCGAGGGAGGTCCCATGGGAGGCGGTCCGCCGCGGCCCTTTGGGGGGCCGCCGAACAACTTCGGCCCGCCGGCGCCTCCTGGCGGCGCGCGCACCACTGACCGTCGGCGCAAGCGCTTCGACGAGGGCGGCGAGGGTCGAGGCGGCGCCGCAGCGCGCGGTCGCGGTCGCGAGCGCGACGAGGGCAACTGGCGCGACGACGTCGACGACGAGTGAGCGCCCCCGCTGGTGTGTCCGTCGCACTCGCGGTAGACCCGCGGGACCGCGATGGACCGCCAGCACCTGCTCACCCGCGTCACCATGTTGATCCCCCTCGTGCTCTCCCTCACGGTGCACGAGTGGGCCCACGCCTTCGCGGCGCACAAACTGGGGGATGACACCCCGGAGCGCGAGGGGCGCCTCACGCTCAACCCCCTCGCCCACCTCGACCTCTTCGGCACCGTGCTGCTCCCGCTGATGGGCGTACCCTTCGGCTGGGCGAAGCCCGTGCGCTTCAACCCCAATCGATTTGACCGCAAGTGGTCTCAGCGCACGGGGGACGTCATCGTCTCCGCCGCGGGTCCGCTGTCGAACTTCACCCTCGCGCTGCTCTGCGCGGTGGCCATGGGGGTGATGTTCCGGGTGCGCCCGGAGCTGTACCTCTCGATGGTGCTCGACCGCCCGTCACCCGCCCTCGCGCTGGTGCAGATGGGCTTCGAGTCGAACCTCGCGCTGGGGGTGTTCAACCTCCTGCCGATCCCGCCGCTGGACGGCAGCCGCATCGTGGGCCGCTACGTGCCCGCGCGCTTCGAGAAGCAGTGGGAGGCCTTCGAGCGCAGCGGGCCGATGGTGCTCCTGGGGCTGTTGCTGCTCTCCAACGTCGCGGGCTTCTCGATCATCGCGCGGCCCGTGCGTGCGCTCTCCGAGCCGCTGCTGCGCCTCGTGATGGCCATCGCGGGCTGATCACCCGTCACCACCACGCGAGCAGCGCGCGGGCCATGGGGTCGGCGAGGCGGGCGACCTTCGCGCCGCCGATGCGCATCTCCGCGAAGGGGTCGAAGGGGTCGGCGAGCAGGTCGCGGCGAACCTCCACGCAGAGCGCGCGGCCGGGGCGGCGCTGCACGTGGTCCCACGCGAGGGTGCTAGGGTGCATCGGGTAGGTCTCGCTCTCGGCCACGGGCACGTCGAGGGTCGCGAGGTTCGCGCGCAGCGCCGCGAGCACGCCCGCGGGCGCGTGGGACACCCCGTCGGCGTCGCGGCAGATCACGTCGACCATGGGGCGCAGCGGCCACGTGGGCTCGACCGCGGGCTCGTACGCGCGGCGAAGGTTCGCGACGATGTGCGCGTCGACGTCGACGTCCACGCTGCGCGGCGCGTAGCTGTGCGGGAGCAGCACCGCGGCGTCGGGCGCGAGGGCGTCAGAGGCGGCGCGCACCGCAGAGACGTACTGGTCGTAGAGTGCGCGCAGGAGGGCGCGGTCTTCGGGGGTGGTGATCCAGGGCATGAGGCCGGGGGTCACGCGGCCCGCACGAAAGTCTTCGGGCGCGGCGTCGACGCGGCGGTTGCAGTCGATGAATGTGCGCGGGATGCGGCAGCGCAGCAGGGCGACGGTGCGCGTCGGGGCGAGGGCCGTGAGGCGCGCGGCGATGGCCTCGGCGAGCTCCCACGCGCCCACGTCGGTGTTCACGTAGAAGAACTCGATGAGCGCGTCGGGCAGCGGGCTCGTGAGGCGCGACGCGAGGTCGGTGTAGTCCTCCGTGCGCGTGGCGCCGTGGGGCACCTCGATGAGCAGATCGGGGGCGGCGTCGGCGAGGGCCTCGGGGCCGCGGAGCACGCGCGCGTCGAGCACGCCGGGGATCGTCGCGAAGGGCTGCATCGCGCGATGGTTGTCACGCCCGGCGCGCGACGTCTACGCGGCGGCGCTCACGGACCCGTGGAGGGGCAGTGCGCCCAGCGCTGGGTGCACTCCGCCGGGGAGCTGAAGAGCGACGCGCAGCCCGCGCCCACGCAGCGGCAACCCGAGAGCCCCACGCAGCGCGCGCCATTCCACGCGTAGCCCAGGAAGAGGTCACACGCGCCCTCAGGTCGCGCGTCCTGCGGGGCGCACGAGAGCCCCGCGTCGATGGTGCACGACGGCGACACCGCGCACGACGCGCTGAGGTTCGCGTCGCAGCGGCACACGGTGCAGCGGTCGATCTGACAGGTGCTGTTCGCCGGGCACTGCACCCCGCGGATGGTGCAGGTGCGCACGCCCGCGTCGAAGTCCGAGCACGGCCCGCGCCGCGCGTAGGGGCGGCCGGGGCACGAGCTGCTGCCGTTGAAGGAGAACCCGTCGCAGCCGCAGAAGGCCGCGACGTCGGCGGTGCAGCCGATGGGGCCGGTGCGGCAGGTCCAGGGGATGTCGCAGCCCTCGGGGCCCATGCACAGGCCGTTGGGGCCGCAGTCGGCGTTGCTCCTGCACGTGCGGGTGCCGGCGTCGGGGGGGCAGCTGCTCTCGCACGAGACGGCGCCGTCGGGGCTGCAGGTGCAGACGGTGCAGGTGTCGACGCGGCAGCGCTGACCGAGTTCGCAGCGCGCGCCGTTGGGCAGCGCGCAGGTGGGCGGCGGCGGCGGCGGCGGGCCCTCGCAGGGGCCGCGGAACATGTACGGGCGCGAGGGGCAGGTGGAGCTGCCGGTGAAGGTCACGCCGTCGCAGCCGCAGAAGGGCGCGAGGTCGTCGGTGCACGGACGACCGAGCGCGGGGCCGCAGACCCAGGGCACGCCGCAGCCCTGACCGCCCACGCACTCCTCGCCCGGGCCGCACTGCCCGGGGCCGGTGCACGTGCGGGGCGCATCGACCGCGATCGGGACGTCGCGCGCGGGGACCACATCGCGCGCGGCGCCGGTGTCGGACGGCGAGCCCGTGTCGACCACCGCCCCCGCGTCGCCGCCCGGCGCGAGGATCACCACCGAGCCGCAACCCGTGAACAGCGACAGGGAGAGCAGCGCGCCGGTGAGGAGGGGCACAGCCTGGCACAGGGAGTGGCGTTGGGTTCGCATGTTGAACTTCTCTCCACGGAGCGTGCCAGCGCGCGGGGGACTTCTGCGCCTTGACACCCCCGCGGTGAAACCACTAGCTTCGCGCGCGTTTGCCGGACCCACTCCGCGCG
>JBILLI010000740.1:0-3844 GCA_044376155.1 Polyangiales bacterium | reverse complement strand
CGGCTGCGAGGTCGACACCCGCAGCAGCCTCCCGCACTGCGGCCGTTGCGCGAACCGCTGCACCGTCTCGGGCGGCACCCCGGCGTGCATCAACGGCGCCTGCGCGGTGGCCACCTGCGGGCAGGGGTTCGCCGACTGCGATGGCGACCCGGGCAACGGCTGCGAGACCGACCTGCGCGCCAACCCTGCGAACTGCGGCGCCTGCGGCAACCTGTGCCCCACCCGGGGCAACGCCATCCCCGCGTGTGTGCTCAGCCGCTGCGAGAGCACCTGCCGGCCCGGCTTCGGCGAGTGCGACGGCAACGAGGTCAATGGCTGCGAGTCGAACCTCGCCACCAGCACCTCGCACTGCGGGGGATGCGGCCGCGCCTGCGCCACGCCCAACGCCGCGCCGGTGTGCGCCGCGAGCAGCTGCTCCATCGGGTCGTGCACCGCGGGCTTCGCGGACTGCGACGGGCAGGTGAGCAACGGCTGCGAGGTGCCGCTCACGTCCTCGGTGGCGAACTGCGGGGCGTGCAACCGGGCCTGTTCGCTCCCCTCGGCGACGCCCTCGTGCGTCAGCGGCGCGTGCCAGGTCGCGGCCTGCAACACGGGCTTCGGCAACTGCGACGGCGACGCCAACAACGGCTGCGAGACCTCGCTCACCACCTCGCTCGCGAACTGCGGCACCTGCGG
Organism: Polyangiales bacterium; assembly: GCA_044376155.1. Classification (GTDB taxonomy): domain Bacteria; phylum Myxococcota_A; class Polyangia; order Polyangiales; genus JAWKRB01. The sequence continues at coordinate 3,169 of JBILLI010000740.1, read as the reverse complement.
ACGGCTCTGCGCCGTCGCCAACGGCACGCCCGCGTGCGGCAACGGGACCTGCGCGGTGCAGGCGTGCAACGCGGGCTTCGCGAACTGCGACGGCAACGCCACCAACGGCTGCGAGGTGAACCTGCGCACCGACCCGAACAACTGCGGCGCCTGCGGGATGCGCCGCACCGAGGTGTGCGACGGCGCCGACAACGACTGCGACGGCGCGGTCGACGAGGGCTGCCCCACGGGGCTCTCGGGGCTCACCACCTTCGACTTCCAGAGCCCGAGCTGGGGCGGCGGCGGCGGCGGCGCCTACGACATGCAGTGCCCCAGCGGGCAGTTCGTGACGGGGATCTTCGGGCGGTCGGGCTCGCGCATCGATCGCCTCGGGCTCATCTGCGGCACACCCACCTTCGTGGAGGACCGCTCCACCAACCCCTTCCGCTACCGGGTGGACGTCGCGGGCGCGGGCACCGTCGGCCCGGTGGGCGGCGGCGGCGGCGGGGACTTTCGCTACGACTGCCCCGCGAACAGCATCGCGATGCGGGTGCAGGGGCGCTCGGGGAGCCTGCTCGATCAGTTCCGCATCGAGTGTTACCGCTGGGAGATCCAGGAGTCGGGCGGCACCTGGCGCGTCGTGCGGAGCACCGCGGTGGCGGGCTCGCCCTTCTACGGCGGCGGCGGCGGCGGGGCGTTCGACTACATCTGCCCGTCGACCTCGGGGGGCGTCCCCTCGGCCATGCGCCGCGCCTTCGGCGGATCGGGCAGCGAGGTCGACCGCGTCGGCGTGTGGTGCACCTGGCCCGTGCTCAACCTCCGCTGAGACCCTCCCCCTGGACCTTCAGCCCGCGCGGGTGTACTCAGCGCGCCCCCTGTCAACCACGGCCGCGAAGCGGTGCGCACGGTGCGCGCCGCCAGAACGGATGGGGACCTGAAGGAGCTCACACCATGACGACCACCACGATCACCGTCCACGCCACCTCTCGCACGCAGAAGGGCAAGAGCGGCTCGAACCGCACGCGCGCCCAGGGCAAGGTGCCCGCGATTGTGTACGGACCCGGCGAGCCCTCGCACCCCATCGCGGTGAACGCCAAGGACGTGAAGGCGATCCTCCACGCCCCCCTCGGCCGCAACACGGTCGTGACGCTGGACCTCGAGGGCACGACGTCCCTCGCGATGCTGAAGTCCTTCGACCACCACCCGCTGTCCCGCGAGGTCACCCACGCGGACTTCTACACCGTGCGGCTCGACCGCGCGGTGCTCGTGCCCGTGCCCTTCGTGCTCATCGGCAAGTCCAAGGGCGTCGCGGTGGACGGCGGGGTTCTCCGCCAGATCTTCCGCACGCTCAACGTGCTCTGCACGCCCGACAAGATCCCGACGAAGCTCGAGGCCGACATCACCAACCTCGGCCTCGGTGACTCCCTCCACGCGCGCGACATCATCGTTCCCGCGGGCGTCACGGTGAAGCTCGACCCGGGCCAGACCGTGGCCTCGGTGGTCGCGCCCGAGAAGGAAGACGCCAAGCCCGCCGAGGCCGCCGCCGCCGCGCCCGCCGCCGCCGCCAAGGGCGGGGCCAAGGACGCCAAGGCCGCCCCCGCCGCCGCCGCCGCCAAGGCGCCCGCCGCGAAGAAGAAGTGATCCCCGCCGCGGGCGGTCGTTGACGGCCGCCCCGCCCTCCCGCTCTGCTCCGTCACGCCATGAAGCTCATCGTCGGACTCGGCAACCCCGGCGCGCAGTACGCGCGGCACCGGCACAACGCGGGCTTCATGGTCCTCGACCGCCTGCACGCGCGGGGGATGGGCTCGGAGTGGCGCGAGAAGTACGTCGGCCTCGCGGCCCGCGCGGTGATCGCCGGGCGAGAGGTCACCCTGCTCAAGCCGCAGACGTTCATGAACCTCTCCGGGCGGTCCGTGGTCCGCGCGCTCCAGCAGATGGGCGCGGCGATCAAAGACGTGCTCGTGCTCCACGATGAGCTGGAGCTCCCCTTCGGCGAGATCCGCCCGAAGGTGGGGGGCGGTCACGGCGGGCACAACGGCCTGCGCGACATCACCGCCACCGCGGGCGCCGACTTCGCCCGGGTGCGCGTGGGCATTGGCCGGCCCGCCCAGGGCGCCGTGGACGCGTATGTGCTCGCGGGCTTCTCGAAGGACGAAGCGCCCCTGCTCGACGCGATGCTCGACCGCGCGGCGGACCTCGCCGAGATGATGGTGGGCGAGGGGCCCGACACGGTCATCGCGAAGGCCACCGCGCCGAAGAAGCCCGCGGGGCGAAATCGCTGAGCCCCGTTGCGACCCGGGCGGGTCGCGTGGTAGACGCTGCGCCCCTTTCGCGCTCGACGCGGGGGGATCTCGCTCCGCGGCGATGTTCCGCGGGGCCACTACGAAGGCCAGGAGAATCTCATGACCGTTGACGTTCAGAAGAGCGTGAAGCGGGCCTCGGACTACGAGACCGTGTTCATCGTTCGCCCGGACATCGACGCCGACGCCAGCGAGAAGATCATCTCGCGCGCGGTCTCGGCGATCGAGCAGACCGGAGGCAAGCTCACCCGCGTGGAGAGCTGGGGCCGCCGCCGCCTCGCGTACCCCATCGCGAAGCAGCGCAAGGGCTTCTACGTGTACCTCCGCTACCTCGGCCAGCTCGGCACGGTGGCCGAGGTCGAGCGCAACCTGCGCATGATGGACGCCGTCATCCGCCACATGTCCGTGCTCCTCGCGAAGGACCTCGACGCCGAGGCCATCGCCGTCGACCCCGAGGAGATCAAGGTGCGCCGCATCGAGGTCACCGACGCTGACGACGACGCCGACGAGAGCTTCGAGGCGAGCCTGGGCCTGGCCGACGTGGAGCGCCCCGTGCACGTCCACGCCCCGGTGCAGTCGCAGCCCGCCCCGGAGCCCGTTGAGGTCGCCGAGGTCCCCACCCCCGCTGGCGACGCCTGAGCTGAGGAGAACCGACCATGGCACGCTACAACGACCGTAACAACGACCTCCTCGACGAGCGCAGCATCGACGCGGGTGGCGCGGCGGAGATCGCCGCCACGAACCTCGCCGACCGCCGCCGCGGCGGCCGCAAGAAGATCTGCAAGTTCTGCGCGGAGAACACCGAGTTCGTGGACTACAAGGACTCGCAGACGCTCCGCTTCTTCCTCACCGACCGCGGCAAGATCGTGCCGCGCCGGATCTCGGGCAAC
>JBILLI010000739.1:0-3845 GCA_044376155.1 Polyangiales bacterium | reverse complement strand
AACGCGTCGAAGGTCACCGTGGTGAACAGCACCGACGCACCCGCGGCCGAGGCGTCGTGCACCTCGTGGCGAATGCGCAGGTCCCGCGGCTCGCCCTCGAGGTAGCGCAGCTCCAGGGAGCGGCCGTCTTCTACCCGTCGCTCGGCCTTGAACGAGAACTTCGCGGAGAACAGCCCGATGCCGAAGCGGAGGTGCACGGTCACCCGGTTCCCGTCGAGGTGCGCCCGGTCCATCATGGGCACGCGCTCGGCGAGGCGCTCGAGGTCGGTGATCGTCCGAAAGACCCGGTCCCGGGGGGCGGGCAACAGCCGCGCGGCCACCGCGCCCACGGGTCCGCCGTCGGCGCCCAGGAGCACGTGCACCAGCGGTCCGTCAGACCGCTCCACCTGATCCAACGCGAAGGGGAGCGTCGCCGTCATGGGAGCGAGTCTGTACCAGAGTCCCGCGCGCGTCAGGAGTTCGTGCGCAGCCGCTGCACGTTGAACGCCGCGAGGCCGCCGAAGAGAATCGCCAGGCTGAACGAGCCATTCGCCAGCGCCAGGAGCGCCAGGGTGACGCCCACCCCCGCGGAGATCTTCAGCGCCTTGGGCGTGTCGCGAATGCGCAGCACCTGCTCCATCACGTGACCGCCATCGAGGGGGAGCACCGGCGCGAGGTTCACCAGGCCCCAGCCCAGGTTCGCCTGCTCCAGCGCGCTCAACAGAAACTCCAGGCCCGGGGTCAGGGGCGGGAGCGCGCGGTGCACCGCCCAGATGATCCCGCCCAGCAGAAAGCCCGCGCCGGGGCCCGCGAGGCTCACCGCGACGCTGCGCCAGCGGGAGAGGGGGCGGTCGCGGTAGGCGAGGCCGCCGAGGGCGTACAGACGGATCCGCGGGTTCGACCCGTAGCGCCGCGAGGCCAGCGCGTGGCCCATCTCGTGGGCGAGCACCGAGACGAACACCACGATCACCCACACCGCGAGGAAGGGACCCTGGATGCCACCCGCGAGGAGCACCGTGGTCAGCCAGAACCAGGGCTCCACGGAGACAGGGATGCGGTTCAGGCGAAAGTGCAGGGTCAGCTGTTCCATGCGGGGACCTCGCGGGAGGGAGTAGCACCGACGGGAGGCACGGCGCACGGAACGGCAAGGGACGCGCTGTCCCGAGGGGAGCGCCGCGGGCGAAAGAGTCCTCGGAGAAATTGTGCGGGGGGGAGAAGATTCCCGGTCACGAAGGGGGCGACCACCGCCACCTGGGGAGGACATGATGACCGCGGAGATCCCCTCGGAGCCCGAGGACCCCATCGAGCGCGCGCTCGCCCACGGTGACCACCGTGCCGCCGTGACGCTCTGCGCCCGCACCCACGGCGCCTCCCTCGGACGGCTCTGCATGAGCCTCCTGGGCACCCAGGCCGAGGCCGACGAGGCCGTGCAGGAGACCCTGCTCGCGGCCTACGACGCCTTCGGGCAGTACCGCGCCGAGGGGTCGGTGCGCGCGTGGCTCTTCGGCATCGCCCGGCGCATCTGCGCGCGGCGGGTGGAGACCCGGGTGCGGCGGGAGCAACGCCTGCGGCTGGTGCACGGCGACGAGGGCATCCCCGGCGCCGACGCGCTGCTCTCGGCCCGGCGCGACGCCGAGCGGGTGCGCCACGCGCTGGACCAGCTCAAGCCCTCGGAGCGCGACGCCGTGGTGCTGCGCTACGAGCGCGATCTCAGCTTTCGCGAGGTGGGCGCGGCCTGCGGGGTGGACGAAGCCACCGCCCGCAAGCGCGTGAGCCGCGCGCTGGAACGACTTCGATCCCTGCTGGGCGCAGGAGCGTGAGGACCGCGATGAACTCGTACGGATGCGAACAGTTTCGGGAGGAGCTCGGCGACTCCCTCGGTGACGTCCTCTCCCTCGCCGCGGCGGAGCACCTCGCGGACTGCGACGACTGCCGCGACCTCCGCCACGACGCCCGCGCCGCCGCTCGCGCCGTGACCCGCGCCGGGGCCGACTACCTCCCGCCTTCGCCCGAGGAGCTCGAGGCGAAGATCCTCGCCGCCCTCGACGCGCGGGGGGCGACCAACGTGGTCCCGCTGCCGACGATCGCGAAGACCGCGGTGATGCCCGCCGCTCCCGTGGCCGCCCTCGAGATCGCGCCCAACACCTTCCCCGAGGTGCCCGCGGTGATGCCCCCGCCCGCGCCGCCGCCCGTGACCCACGCGCGCCCCGTGCCCGCGCCTCGCCGCGCCCGCACGGCCTTCGCCCTCGTGGGCGCCGTCGCCGCCGCGGCCCTCGCGGTCGTGGCCCTGCGCCCGGGGGACCGCGCCGCCGTTCCCGGATCGTCCTCCACCGCCGCGCCGAACGCGCACGCGAACACGGCGTGGGCGGGCACCGTCTCGCAAGTGCTTCGGGCCTCCGCCGAGCGCGGCGAGGGGATGTCCCTGCAGCGCCCCGGTTCCAGCGCGTGGGAGCCCGTGTCGGCCCGCGGGAGCATTCCCCCGGGGAGCGCGCTGCGCACCGACGCCCGCACCCGCGCGCGGGTGAGCCTCGCCGACGGCACCGTGCTGGTGCTCGACCGCGCCACCGAGCTGCGCTTCGACGGGAGCACCCCGCGCACCGCGTCCCTCGTGGCGGGCAACGTGGTCGCCGACGTCGCCCACACCGACACCACCGCGCGCCTCAAGACCGCCGCGGGCGACATCGAGGTGCTGGGCACCCGCTTCGCCCTCACCGCCACCGCCGACCGCACCGCCGTGCGCGTCACCCGCGGGGCCGTGCGCCTGCGCGTGGAACGTGGCGACATCGAGGTGAAGGCCGGGCAGGAGGGCACCGTCGACCGCGGGTCCGCGCCCGTCGTCGCGCCCGCCGTGGACCTCGCGAGCTCCTTCGCGTGGAGCGAGCTCGGGGGCACCGCCCTCGACACCGCCGAGCGCGGCGCGCCGGGCCTCGGGGAGCTCCGCGCGCGGCGTCCCGGGAGCACCACGGAGCGCGACCAGGCCGTGCGCCTGGAGCGTCACGCGGTGAAGGTCCGCATCGTCGGGAGCGTCGCGCGCACCGAGGTGGAGGAGGTCTTTCGCAACGACACCGACCAGACCCTCGAAGGGATCTACCGATTTCCGCTCCCCCCCGAGGCGCAGGTCGAGGACCTCGCCCTCGACGTCGACGGCCGCATGGAGTCGGGCGCCTTCGTCGAGCGCGAGCGCGCGGCGGCGATCTGGCGCGGCGCCATTCGCAACGCCACCGCCCCCGCGCAGCGCGTGCGGGAGGAGTTCGTGTGGGTGCCCGGTCCGTGGCACGACCCCGCGCTGCTGGAGTGGCAGCGGGGCGGGCGCTTCGAGCTCCGGGTGTTCCCCATCCCCGCCCGCGGCGCGCGGCGCGTGCGCATCGCGTACACCCAGACCGTCGCGGCGTCGTCGGGCGTGCGGCGGTACACCTATCCCCTCGCGCATGACCCCTCGGGCAGCACCCGGGTGGAGCAGTTCGACGTCGACGTGCAGGTGCTCGGCAACGACCCCGGCCGCCCGGTGCGCGCCACGGGCTATCCCCTGAGCGGGGACGCGCGACGGATGTCGTTCTCCCAGAGGGGCTTCGTCCCCGCGGGGGATCTCTCCGTGGAGTACACCGCCGCCGAGCGCGGGCCGGTGAGCGCGTGGGCCTACGACCCCAACGGGAGCGCCGCCCCGGGCGCCCCGCCCGAGGACGGCTACGTGGCCTTCGCGCTGCGCCCGCAGCTCCCGCGCTGGAACGAGTCGCGCCCGCGGGACTACGTGCTCGTGGTCGATGCCTCGCGCTCGATGACGGGTGAGCGCTACGCCCGCGCCACGCGCCTCGCGGGCGCCGTGGTGGCAGAGATGGACCGCCGCGACCGATTCACCGTGCTCGCGT
>JBILLI010000738.1:0-3846 GCA_044376155.1 Polyangiales bacterium | reverse complement strand
AGCCGTCCGGCTGCGGCGCGTCGTGCGGCCGAGAGGGCCCGGGCCTCCTTCGCGGCGTTCACCCGTGCAGACTCCACCGCGGCCTCGAGCGCGGCCACGCGGGCCTCACCCTGCTCGATGTTCGCGAGCTGCTCCTTGGCCCGCGCGCGAAAGCTGAGGATCTCCTCGACGGTACTCCCGTACTTCCGCTTGAGTCGCCCGAGCTTCTGCAGGTGGTCCTCGACCTCGGCGAGCCCTTCGGGGTCGGCGCGCACGCTGCGGGCATAGCGCCCGAGCTCTCGCGCGGCCTCTTGCACGAGCGTGTGGGCCTGGGCCACGAGGTCGAGGGGCCCCTGCAGCGCGGGGTCGAAGGACACGAGTTTCGCGAGGGAGTCTCGCGCGCCCGAGAGTTCTTCGAGCACCGCGCCGTCGCGCGCGTAGAGGGCGTCTTCGGCCGCGGCGCTGCCCTCGGCGAGGCGCGCGGCGTGGCGCAGGCGATCGCGCGTGAGCCCCCACTGCTCCTCGACGCCGGGGCTCAGCGGGAGTTCGTCGATCTCCTTGATCTGGTACCGCAGGAGGTCTTCGCGGTCGGCGCGCTGACGAATGTCCTGGAGCACCCGCTCGAGCGCCGCGGTGGCCTCCGCGAAGGCGGCGTGGGCGCGCTGCATCGCCGTCCTCGGGCCTTCGAGCTGCGCCGAAGCATCAAGAAGGGCGAGGTGCTGCGTGGGGTCGGTGAGGGTCTGCTGGTCATGCTGCGAGGTCACGTCGGCGAGGCCCGCGGTGAGCGCCGCGAGCTGCGCGAGCGAGACCATGCGCCCGTTGAGGTACGCGCGAGAGCGCCCGCCTGTGCGCTCGTTGCCGACGATGCGGCGCACCACGAGCTCATCGTCCCAGGCGATGCCGGCCTCTTCGAAGCGCAGGCGACGTGGGTCATCGCCGCGGGCGCTGAACACCGCGGTGATCTCGGCCTCCCGGGCGCCCGTGCGGACCACCTCCGTCGCGGACGTGCGCGCGCCGAGCACGGTGGTCAACGCGTCGACGAGAATGGACTTGCCCGCGCCCGTCTCCCCCGTCACGACGTTGAGCCCTGCGCCGAATGCGACCTCGACCTCGTCGATGATCGCGAGATCCCGAACCTGCAGCGAGAGCAGCATGGATGGTTGTCCTCGGGGCGTAGCGCTTGCGCCCCCCCGCGGTCAATCTCTCGGCATTGCGCGCGGACATTGACTGACACCCTTGTGTTCTCGCGCGTTCCGTGGCCCGCTGCGACGCGCTGAAGGGGGGGTGGGGGTCCCCTGGACCGAACGATTGGCAGAGGACCTTGCGCCGCCGCGGAGCTTCCCCACGACTCCGCCCAGGAGCTTGTTCATGGACACCCTGACCGCCGCGCGCGCCCAGATGGAGCTGTCGCTCGCGTTCCACATGATCTTCGCGGCGATGGGCATCGGCATGCCGCTGGTGCTGGTGATCGCCGAGGCGTTGCACCTGCGCACAGGCGACGGCCGATGGCGCGAGATCGCGAAGCGGCAGGCGAAGGCCACGGCGATTCTCTTCGCGGTGGGCGCGGTGTCGGGCACGGCGCTCTCGTTCGAGCTCGGGCTGCTGTGGCCTCGCTTCATGCGCCTCGCCGGCCCGGTGCTGGGACCCGCCTTCGCGCTGGAGGGCTACGCCTTCTTCATCGAGGCGATCTTCATCGGGCTCTACCTCTACGGCTGGAACCGCCTCACGCCGCGGCAGCACTTCTGGGTGGGCGTCCCTGTGGCGGTGAGCGGCGCGCTGTCGGGGATCCTCGTGGTGGCGGCCAACGCCTGGATGCAGTGCCCGCCCGCCGACGGCGCCCAGGTCGTCGCGGGGGCGTTCGTAAACATCGACCCCACCGCGGTGTTTCGCAGCCCGGCATGGATCAACATGGCGGTGCACTCCACCCTGGCCTGTTACGTCTCGGTGGGCTTCGCCCTCGCGGGCGTGTCGGCGTGGTCCCTCTTGAAGGGGCGCGACGCGCGGTACCACCGCGGCGCACTCGACATCGCCATGGCCGTCGCGGCGGTGTCGGCGCTGCTCCAGGGAGTCTCGGGTGACTTCATCGCCCGCATGGTGGCGCAGACGCAGCCCGTGAAACTCGCGGCGATGGAGGCCCACTTCGAAACGACGCGCGGGGCCGACATCATCGTCGGAGGCATCGTCGACCACGACGCCCGCACGGTCCGCGGTGCGTTGCACATCCCCCACGGGTTGAGCCTGCTGATCGACCACCGCACCGACTCGGTGGTACGCGGTCTCAACGACTTTCCGCCGGAGCTGCACCCCCACGTGGGACTGGTGCACACGGCCTTCGACGTGATGGTGGGCGCGGGCATGGCGCTCATCGCGCTGGCGCTCTTGTTCGGGTACTTCCGCTGGAAAACTCGGCGCGCGGGAGAACTCCCACGGTGGCTGCTTCGCGCGTTGGTGGTCGCCTCTCCCCTGGGCTTCGTCGCGCTCCAGGCGGGGTGGATCGTGACCGAGGCGGGACGGCAGCCCTGGATCATCCAGGGCATCATGCGCACCCGCGACGCCGTGACCCCGGCCACGGGGGTACAGGGCACCTTCGCGCTCTTCACCCTGCTCTACCTCGCGCTGGGCGTCGTGGTGGCAGTGATGATCCGTGACCTCACCCGGGCGGCGCCCTCGGAGGCGACGTGAGTGCCGCGGAGCTCGTGGCGGCGCTGGCGCTGGTGGCTCTCACCGCCTACGGCGTGCTCGCCGGTGCAGACTTCGGCAGCGGGGTCTGGGACCTCTTCGCCCATGGTCCTCGCAAGCGCGCACAGCGCGAGGCGCTCGCCCACGCCATCGGACCGGTCTGGGAGGCCAACCACGTCTGGCTGATCTTCGCCGTGGTGCTTCTGTTCTCGTCGTTTCCGCGGGCGTTCTGGGCGCTGAGCGTTGGGTTGTTCGCGCCCCTGCACCTGGTGTTGGTGGGGATCATCCTCCGCGGTGCGGCCTTCGTGTTTCGCGCCTACGGGTCTTCGACCGAGCCCGCGCGGACCCGCTGGGGCACCGTCTTCGGCGCGGCGAGCGTCGTGACCCCGTGGCTCCTCGGCACGTCCCTCGCGGCGATCTCGTCGGGCGCACTGCGCGTGCACGGCGAAACCATCACTGTGGGTCGCGTCTGGACCTCTCCCCTCGGCATCGCCCTGGGCGCCCTGACCCTGACGGCGTGCGCCTACACCGCCGCGGTCTTCATGACCGTCGAGACCGACGGCGAGCTCCGCGAGGACTTTCGCCGCCGCGCGCTTCTCTCTGGAACCCTGGTGGTGGCGCTGTCGGTGCTGACGATCCCGCTGCTCGGGATCGAAGCGCATACGCTCCGCGACGGCCTTCTGCGCGGCCGCGCGAGCCCTGTCGTGGCCCTGGGCACACTGGCCGCGTTGGTGTCGGGTGGGGCGCTGGTGTTGCGACGCTGGGCACTGGCGCGGGTCGCTTCGGTGGCCTGGGTCGCGCTGGAGATCCTCGGGTGGGGCATCGCCCAACACCCGTACGTGGTCTACCCCGACCTCACGCTGCAGAACACCGCCGCACCTGAGGGGGTGCTGCGCTTCATTCTTTGGACAACCCCTCCCGGCCTCGCCCTGCTGCTGCCCTCCCTGTGGCTGCTGTTCTGGGTCTTCAAGGGACAACGGCACAACGATCCGCACTGAGGGCGCGATCCGATCCGGTCGACGGGCGCAATGTCTTCCGGTGGTCGAGTCGCGTCGGCCCGTGGGTTTCAATCGCCTACGGCACAAAGCACAACGCCCCCTTCAAGCACGAATGAACGTGTCTGAAGGGGGCGTTGTGGGGGTATAGGGACCCCGGCGGCGTTCTACTCTCCCACACAGTCACCTGTGC
>JBILLI010000737.1:0-3849 GCA_044376155.1 Polyangiales bacterium | reverse complement strand
GTGCGCGAACGAAAGGGACGGCACCGTAGCACGGACCTAGAGCGCCGACCGGAAAGTCGGACCGAGCTGCGCAACGAGGCGCGAGCGCCGCAAGGCGCGGAGCCGAAGGCGGGCCTTCGGCCCGTTGATGCGACGCAACGCCGCGGGGCGACGCGGATCGGCAGCGCGGCGACGGGAGACTTTCCGGTCGGCGCTCTAGAGCGGTCCGTCGACCTCGGCGTGGATGAACTGCCGCACCGCGGGGTGTGTCGCCGCCCGGGCCTCGTCGGGGGTGCCCTCGAAGATCACCCGGCCCTTGAGGAGCATCCCGACGCGGTCGCACACCGGGAGCAACCGGTCGATGTCCGACGAGACCATCACCACGGTGGCGCCCGAGGCCCGCTGTTCCCGGCGCAGCAGGTCGAAGATCTTCTGCGAGGTCACCGGGTCGAGCCCCGCGGCGGGCTCATCGTAGAGCACCACTGGCGCGCGGGTCACGGTCGCTCGGGCGACCCCCACGCGCTTCTTCTGCCCGCCCGAGAGCCCCGCCACGGCGCGGTCTTCGAAGCCCGGGAGCGACACGGCCGCGAGGCGGTCGCGCACCCGGGCGGCGATCTCGTCCTCGTCGCGGATGCCGCTGCGGCGCAAGGGGAACGCGATGTTCTCCTTCACCGTGAGCCAGTCGAAGAGGGCGTAGTTCTGAAAGAGCATCCCCACGCCCGCGCGCACGCGCTGGAGGGCGATCTCGTCGAGGGCGGTCACGGTCTCGCCCGCGAGACGAACGGTCCCGCCGTCGGCGCGCACGAGGCCCACGAGGCACTTGAGCAGGGTGCTCTTGCCCGACGCGCCCGGGCCCACGAGCCCGTAGAGGCACCCCGCGGGCACGGTGAGGTCGACCCCGCGCAGCACGGTCTCGGCGAAGCGCTTCGAAAGCCCTCGGACCTCGATCACCGACGGAGCTTCTACACCCGCCCGGCGCGCAGAAGCATCGACAGCGAGGCACCGGGTGGGATATTTGCTTGGGGATATGGTCCGGCTCTGGCCGCTGCTGCTTCTGCTTGGATGTGAGCCCCGCAACGAGGTCCCCTACGGCGCGTGCCGCGCGTCGGGGGAGTGCGCCGCGTCGACGCCGCGGTGCGTGAAGTTCCAGAACATCCAGACGTCGCGCGAGATCAAGCTCTGCACGGTGAACTGCACCACCAACGCCGACTGCGCCGAGAACGGGGTCTGCATGATCCCGCCCGAGGCGCTCAACGGCGGGCGCCCGGTGGAGGGTCTGTGTGTGCAGCGCTGTTCGACGAACGACGTGTGCCGCTTCGCGGGCGCGATCTGCCCCGAGGTCCGCACGGGCGAGGGTGGCTGCGTCCCCTGAGGTCTTCGCGGTAGCGTCCCGGGCGGAGAAACCGCCCATGCCCCTCGCCGCCCCGAGCTCTGACCGTGTGATCGCCGACCTGCGCGCGCTCGCCGCCCGCACCTCCAACGAGCGCGGCGCGCAGCGCGTCGCGTGGGGGCCCGTGTGGCGCGAGGCCCGCGCGTGGTTCGCCGAGACCGTCACCGCCGACCTCAAGCTGCCGCTGCACACCGACCCCGCGGGCAACCAGTGGGTCACGCTCCCCGGCGCGTCGCCGCGCTCGGTGGTCTTCGGCAGCCACCTCGACTCCGTGCCCGGCGGGGGATGGCTCGACGGCGTGCTCGGCGTCGTCGCGGGCGTCGAGGCCCTGCGCCGCCACGCCGCGGGAGGAACACCCCCCGTGACCCTGCACCTCGTGGACTGGGCCGACGAAGAGGGCGCGCGCTACGGCCGCAGCCTAACGGGTTCCGCGGCCTCGGCGGGCACCCTCGACGCGCAGAAGGAACTCGCGCACCTCGTGGACCGCAACGGGGTGAAGCTCCCCGACGCGCTGCGCGAGAACGGCATCGAGCTCGCGCGCATGGGCGAGGCCCACGCGTGGCTGCAGTCCCGCGATCCCCGGGCCTACGTCGAGCTCCACATCGAGCAGGGGCCCGTGCTGGAGGCGATGAAGAAGCCCGTGGGCGTGGTGCTCGGGACCATGGGGGTGGAGCGACACACGGTGCGCTTCGTGGGGCAGGCGGTGCACGCGGGCGCGACGCCCATTCCGCTGCGGCGCGACGCGTTCCTCGCGGCGGCCGAGTTCGCGCTGGCGTGCCGCGAGATCGCGAAGGAGTTCTCGGGCCGCACGCCCCGCACGCGGGTGGTGGCGACCTGCGGGGTGGTGAAGGTCGAGCCCGGATTCGTCACCGCGGTGTCGGGCGTCACGGAGATCTCCCTCGACCTGCGCGCCCTCGACGCGGCGGTGCTCGCGAAGATGCAGAAGGCCGCCGAGAAGGCCGCGCGCAAGGCCGCGAAGCACAACCGCTGCGAGGTGTCGTGGAGCCCGCTGCTCTCCATCGAGCCGCGGCCCTTCGACCCGACGCTGCTGAGGCTGTGCGACGAGTCGGTGCGAGAGTTCGCGGGCGACGCGCCGAAGCTCCCCTCGGGCCCCCTCCACGACGCCGCAGAGATGGCCGGGATCATGCCCACCGTGATGGTCTTCGCGCAGTCCTCGCCGGGCATCTCGCACACGCGCCTCGAAGACACGCCGATCCCCCACCTCGACAAGTCCATCCGCGCGTTTCTGCGCCTCGTCGAGAAGACCGTGGACCACGTCGCCGCGATGGGCGGCTGAGCGCGGCGGGTGTCGCTCTGCGCGAGACCGGTCGGGTGATTGACGACGGCGACGGCGGAGCGTTCCATCCGCGCCCATGCGCACCCCCCGCTCGCTCGTGTTGTCCGTTGGCCTGCTCGTCGCCGTCTCTGCGAGCGCGCAGAATCTCCCCGGGCCGCAGCGACTTACAACCGCCTTTCGTGGCCCGGGCCTGAGCCTCGACGTCATCAACGGCGGCCCGAGCAACAACCAGATCCAGCTCGCACCCTCGGGGAATTTCACGGGCCAGCAGTGGATCCTTCAGGGCCGCGCCAACGGCTTCGTCGCCCTCACGACCGAGTTCCGCGGCGCGGGCATGTGCCTCGACGTGGTGAACGGCGGACCGCGAAACAACCAGGTGGAGCTGCGCCCCTGCGGGAACTTCACCGGCCAGCAGTGGCGCCTGACCCGCCAGCCCGCGGGGCACTACCAGCTCACCACCGCGTTTCGGGGTCCGCGCATGTGCCTCGACGTGGTGAACGGCGGGCCGCGGAACAACCAGGCCGAGCTGCGCCCCTGCGGGAACTTCACCGGTCAGCAGTGGTTCGCCGCGCCGTATACCCCCTGACCCGCCGCGCCGTCGCGGGGTGCGCCCCGTCCCTGCTGGCACGCGGGCTGCTCTTGTGCGCGCCATGCGCCTCCTCCTGATCCCGCTCTTCGCGCTCTTCTACGCGGCCTGCAACCCCGCCTACACCGCGTCGACCGTGAACCTCCGGCACAGTGTGAACACCTTCGCGCCGTCGGGTCCCGCGATCGCCGGTGCGCCGCTGCCCCGTCGCGCGATCGGGCTCGAAGCGGCCGTGTCGGCGGGCGCGAACAACACGGGTGACGCCACGGTCTCGACGGGCGGGCTGGCCCATCGCAACGCCGATGTCGCTGGGGCGCTGAGGATTCTGCACCGCGCGGGCCCCGTCGAGCTCGGCGCCACGGGCGAGTTCACCGTGCCCGGGGGCACACCCACCACGGCAGGGCTCACCGTCCCGTCCAACCCGGCGTCGGGGCGGCTGGGCTTCGTCACGCGCATTCACTTCGTCGAGCGCCCCACGTGGACCATCGGGCTCAACGCGGAGCTGATGCTCTCGCTGATCTCGTTCCGCACCGACGCGCGCGTGGTCGACCGGAGCACGCCGACCTCGCAGTGCGAGACCGCGTCGGCCCTCGCGAT
>JBILLI010000736.1:0-3856 GCA_044376155.1 Polyangiales bacterium | reverse complement strand
TGGACCTTCATCGCCCGGGCCGACAGCGCCGCGCGCAGCGCGTCTCCCTCGCCCGAGAGGTTCAGCGCCGCGGCGATGCGCCGCTCGACGCGCGCGAGCAGCGCGGGGTGCGCCGAGGTGAGCTCTCGCAGCGCGCTTGACCAACGCGCGGCGTACTCGGATGCCAACGTCGGGTCGTTCGCGCCCTCCCGTGCCAGCGGCGCGAGCCCAAGGGCCACAGGCAGGTCGTGCAGCAGTAGCCGCAGCGGATCCCGGGCCGTGAGAATCACCTCCCGCGCCGCGAGCGTGGCGGCCTCCAGGGCGCGGGTGTTGCGGGCGACGCGCGGGAGCTGGCCGACGCGACGGACGACCGCGCGAACCAGGGACACCGCGCTCACGCGGCCCTCGATGCCGAGGGAGGCCGAGAGGGCCTCGAGCACCGCGCGACGCCCCTCGTCGAGGCGGTACCGCGCGACCGAGAAGTGATCCACCCGGCGCAGCAGCCGCTCGATGACGGCGTCGGTGAGCTCGGGGAGGTAGGTCCCGTCTTCGAACACCGCGATCTCTTCGGGCTCTGACAGCAACACCGCGAAGATCACCACCGCCGCGGGCCCCTCGCGCAACCCCAGCGGCGCCCTCGCGAGCTCCTCGAAGAGCGCGCGGAAGGTGCGCGCGCCATGCTCGGTGCGGTCGAGGAACTGATCGATGCGCGCCCACGCCGGACGGAGGTGCAGCGGGTCTCGCGCCGTCGGCGGCCCCAGGCTCCACACCCCTCCACGCACGCGATGGATCTCTCCCTCCGCGAGCAGGGATGCGTACATACTGAACTCCGGCGGCGTGCCCTCGATGCCTAGCCTCGGCTGATCCGCGCGGGTCAGCATCGCGTCGAGCAGCGCGCGGCGCGCGGCGGCCGCCGCCGACGAAAGCACGCGGCGATTGAGCAGCTCGTTCCGAATCCGCGGCGCGTCCGGGAAGGTGCGATCACATACCGCCGAGAGCGCCGACGAGAGCGCGCGGGCGCCGTGCCACTCGCGGCGGTGTCCCTCGTGCACCCACGCCACGCGCGCCCCTTCACCGAGGCCGAAGCAGTCCTCCACCGCGGCGTCGAGCCGATCGCTCGCGACGTGCAGTCGGGCGTTGAGCTCGCGCCGCGCCACGGGATCTCCCGCGAGCGCGCCCACTCCGCTGCGCACGGAGTCCCACGCGCACCACTCGTAGACCCCGCCCAGCAGCGCGCGGCCGTTGCGCGGGACGCCCACCAGCAGCTCTGCGCGGGTCGATACGCGCTCGGCCAGGGCGACGAGGTCGTCGTGGGAGCGCTCGCCCTCGGGCAGCAGGTAGAGCACCCGCCCATCGGCCCCGCCCAGGGGTTCCTCTGCGGCGGAGGGAGACGCCCCCAGGCGCACCTCGAAGTACCGCAACGTGCCGGTCTCGATGAAGTGCCGACGCGCGACCCACGGCCGCAGGATCATCCGTTCGGCGAGCAGGGAGACGACATCTTCGAGCCCGGGCGGGCGGCGACGGGCCTCGTCGAAATGCGCGTCGAGGTCGATGTCGCTCCCCTCCCACAGCGCGTACGCGTCGCTGTGCCGTCGGTAAACCAAGTGAGATGCGCCGACGAGGCGGTCGAGCGTGGCCTCCACCAGCGCGGAGCCGTGCGATGCCAGCGCGAACCGAAGCACCGCGCGCGAGGCTCGCACCGCGCGCGACCCCAGGAGCCCGAGCAGCCCGATGGCCTTCAGCACCTTCGCCGAGAGCGTCGGCTCGTCGTGAGGAAGGCGCGCCACGGCCTCGTCGATCGCCGCCCACCGCCGCCCTGCGTCGTGGGTGTATTGCGCCGGGCCGAGGGTGGCAGCGAGGTACTCGTGGAGCAGGTCGAGGGTGTACGTCGGGGCGGCGCCCTCAGCGGCCGACGAGCTTTCGAGAAAGCGCCGAAATCCGCCTTCCGCGCCCGCGGTGAGAAACCCGAAGAGCGACCGCTCGTTCTGCGCGAACGGGCCGCGGCAAAGCGTGGGCAGCAGCAGCGCCACCGTCGGATGAAGCGGCGCGAGCGCGCGAAGCGTCGGCAGGTCTTCGGTCGGCGCGAGCCCCAGCGCGACAGCCTCGGAGGCGAGGGCCTCGTAGGCGGCGAAGCGCGCGGGGGGCACCCGCGACGAACGCCCGATGGAGCGCGCCGCGAGGCGCAGGATCTCTCCCGGCGCGTCGACGAAGGCGACGTCTTCGAAGCGTCCCTGCACCTTCATCCACTCCGCGCGGTGCTCGGCGGTGAGGTCGCGCGCGTATCGCTCGAAGGACTGGTGCAGCAGCGTGACCAGCACCACCGGCCGATCGCCGCTGCGCGATGCGACCTCGGCGAGCTCCTGCAGGAGAAACACCTCATCGACCCGATCGTGGTGCTGCGCAGCGTACTCCAGCGACTTGCCGAGCTCATCGACGACCAGCAGCACGCCGCGGTACCGCGCCGAGGGCTTGCGCGCGAACGCGTCGACGAGCGCGACGACCCGGCGCTGCACGCCCCTCGCGTCGCCGTGCTCACCACGAATCTCGTCGATCTCCTCGAGCAGCTGCTGCCGCGCCGCGCCGCGGTGATGATGGCGCGTGGCCTCGGCGAGGGCGTCAAGGAGCGACGGCAGGAGCGGGCCGAAGCTCCCGGTGACGAGCAGAGGGCAGAGCCCCGAGGCCCTGGCGGCCGCGCGGAGCCCGCGTGCGAGGGTCGCGTCGACCGCGTCAACCGCGCGGAGCGCGAGGGAGTCGCTCGCGAGGTCACCCCCCGCGAGGAGCTGCGCGAGCAGCACCACGAACGCGGACTTGCCGACGCCGTAGGGGCCGGTGAGGGACCATGCTCGCTCGGTGCGCCCCGGGACCGTGCCGTCGAAGATTCTCCGCAGCGTCGTCACCCCGAGCGGCGTGAGCGCGTAGCCCTCACACGCGTCGTCGCGCGTCGCGTCGGCCGCGAGGTTGACCGAGCGAAAGAAGCGGCGACGCACGTGAAAGAGTTGGTGAAGTTGCGTCACGCTCGCCTCTGCGCGCGGAGCCAGGCCATGGGTTCGACGCGCTCACGGCGAAGGAGCTGCCGGAGCCCCGCGGTGTCGTCGTAGACCAGCGCGCCGTTGGACCACTGGGCCGCGCGCTCCAGGCGTTCGACCGCGGAGTCGGGGTCGAGCTTGAAGATCCGTCCGGGCGAAACGGGGTGCCGCAGCAGGTCGTCCACGCTCAGGCTTTCGCGGTCGGGCGCGACGCGCTGCCAGAACTCCAGCACGGCGAAGCCGAAGGTCGCGGCATCGAGGGAGTGCTTCGGGCCGCGCACGAACTCGTAGCGCTTCTCGCCCGGGCGTTCGCGGAGCAGCCGAAGCTCCACCATCGGGCCGTCGAGGGTGTCTTCGAGCGGCAGCGAGCGCCCTGCCCGGGAGGGCACGTACGTTCGGAGAAACACATCGACATCGCGTGCCATCGATGCCGCCGTCGCGCGGCTGCCGAGGTCGGCCTTGATCAGGTCGCGCAAGAGCTCTTCGCGGGTGAAGGCCTGACGCTCGAAGGCACCGAAGGACCACGCCCAGGTCGTGCACTTCTCACGGTGCGAGCAGATGAGCCAATGCAGCAACCAGAGGGTGCGCGGGTCTTCGAGGAAGGGATCGTTCCCTCCCTCGGCAAAGACCCACCGACCGAGCTCGGTGACCCGCATCGCGCCGCCGCGGGTGTCGGCCGGGTCTGCCTCGATGATCCGCGTGGCGAGCCCCCAGTGACGGATGGACTTCACCATGTTCTTGCCCACCCCGAGGACGACCATGGCCTCGTCGGCGGAGAACACCTCGGGGTCGCGCCCGACAGCATCGACGCACTTCTTCGGCCAGGCGTAGCGCAGCGGAAAGCTCTCGTG
>JBILLI010000734.1:0-3859 GCA_044376155.1 Polyangiales bacterium | reverse complement strand
CGAAGGCTGCGCTTGCGCTCAACCAGGAGTGACACCTCGCCATGAAGACGCATCGATACGCATTGTTCGCCGTCGCCTTCGGATTCGCGGGCGCGTTCTTCGCGCGCGAGGGCGCCGAGGCGCAGCCGCCGGCCGCGCCGCGCACGCTCTCGGTCGCCACCCTCGCGCCTCCGGGCTCCACCTGGATGCGCGTGCTGGAGGGCTGGAACCGTGAGCTCCGCCGCCGCAGCAACCAGACGCTCCAGCTCCGGATCTACCCCGGCGGCGTGCAGGGTGACGAGTCCGAGGTGGTGCGCAAGATCCGCGCGGGTCGCCTCGACGGCGGGATCATGACCGCCGTGGGCCTCGGGCAGATCCACCTCCCCGCCCTGGCGTTCCAGATCCCTGGGATGTTCCAGAACTACCAGCAGCTCGACGCCGCGCGCACCCGCACCCGCACGGGGATCGTGTCGGCCTTCGACGGCGCGGGCTTCGTGTTCCTCGACTGGGGCGATGTGGGCTTCAGCAAGGTGTTCGCGAACCAGGAGGTGCGCACCCCCGCGGCCCTCGCCCAGACGCGGCCCTACGTGTGGCGCGACGACCGGGTGATGCCCGCGCTCTTCTCGCAGGTGAACGCCACCGCGGTGTCGCTGCAGCTCCCCGAGGTGCTCTCGGCGCTCAACACCCAGCGCGTCAACGCGTTCATCACCTCGCCGGTGGCGGCGGTGTCGCTGCAGTGGTCCACCCGGGCCTCGCACATGACCGACGTGAACGTGGGCCTCGTGGTGGGCGCCACGGTGTTCGGCAAGCGGCAGTTCGAGTCGCTCTCGCCCGAGCACCAGACGATCCTGCGCGAGTCCGCGACGCAGTTTCACCAGCTCCTGCGCACGAACCTCCGGCGCGACGAGGGCGCCGCGGTGAACTCCATGCGCACCCGCGGGATGACCATCGTGACGCTCACCGCCGCCGAGCGCGCACAGTGGACCACCGCCTTCGACGCCACCCGCACGCGCCTCACCGGCGTCATCGCCGACGCCGCGTTCATCCGCAGCATTCGCAGCAACTGACCCGGGAGCGACCCCTCCGTTGACCCGCCGACGCGCGCCCTCCCCCGCGGTGCGCGCGCGCGCCGCGGCCCTCGACGACGCCCTCATGCGCCTCCTCCCCGAGGCGCGCTGCGAGCTCACCCACCGCAACGCCTTCGAGCTGCTCATCGCGGTGATCCTCTCGGCGCAGACCACCGACAAGGGGGTGAACCTCTGCACCCCGGGGCTCTTCGCGCGCTTCCCCACGCCCGCCGCGCTCGCCGCCGCGGAGCTCACCGAGGTCGAGGCGCTGGTGAAGCGCACGGGCTTCTACCGCATGAAGGCGAAGCACATCGTCGAGACCGCGCGGCTGCTGGTGGAGCGCCACGGGGGGGAGGTGCCGCGCACCGAGGCGGAGCTCCGGGCGCTCCCGGGGGTGGCGCGCAAGACCGCGAACGTGGTGCTGGGCACGGCGTTTCAGATCGCCAACGGCATCGCCGTCGACACCCACGCCGCGCGGGTCTCGAAGCGCCTCAAGCTCACCGCCCAGACCGACCCCGTGAAGATCGAGCAGGACCTCCTCGTGCTCTTCCCGCAGTCGCGCTGGATCGACATGCACCACCGCCTGGTGCTCTTCGGGCGCTACACCTGCCAGGCCCGCGCGCCGCGCTGCGGGGAGTGCCCCTGCGCGGTCTTCTGTCCGTCGCGCGTGGGGTGATCCCCCCCACGGGCTCTGGCACACTCGGCGCGCGATGCGGTTCCGCTTCCCGTGCCTGGTGATCCGCCACACCTCCGAGCGCGTCACCGTCGCGCCGCTGGACCACCCCTCCCTCACGCTCCACGCGCCCACGCTCGACGAGGCCCTCGAGGACCTCACCCTCGCCCTCGACGACCGCATCGCCCGCGCCCACCCCGCGCGGGTCACGGCCTACGCCGGCGCCGCCGAGGCCGAGCCCTTCTCCCTCGCGCTGGACCTCGTGCCCGTGTGGTCCGCCGCGGGCAGCCCGCGCCTCGCGCCGCTGCGCCTCACCGCCCTGCGCCGCCCTGCGCAGTCTGGGTTCGTCGAGGTGCAGATCCCCCGCCTGGACCTGCGCCTCTGGCTCGACGACGACCGCCCCCTCGCCGAGCAGGCCGACGCCGTGGTGCGCTCCGCCCTGCAACCCCTCGACGACGACGCGCTGCTGCGCCTGCGCAGCGAGGGCGCGGAGAGCCTGCACACCCTGGAGCTCGACGCCTCCCCGGTGTCGCTGAACGCATTGCGCCGCAAGGAGTTACGCCTCGACGAGCGCCCTGCTCCGCACCCCGACGACAAGGTCGACGACGACTGGGAGCCCCCGCGCAAGGCCCGCGCGGCGAAGGGGCCATCGCGCCCGCGCACGCCCACGCTGCACGCCCTGGGCGTCGCCATGCACCGCCTCGCGCGGCGCGAGAAGCTCGACCCGGGGTGGGCCCTGGAGCCCCTGGTGCAGAAGCTCTTGCAGCGCGTGGAGCTCGACCGCCCCGAGGCCCTGGTGCTCGTGGGCGAGTCGGGGGTGGGCAAGTCCGCGGCCCTCGCCGAGCTCGCGCGGGTGATGGCGCGCAAGGGTGGTCCGCCCGGGCGGCGGGATCGCCCGATCTTCGCCCTCGACGCCTCGCGGCTCATCGCGGGCGACGGCGCCTTCGGCGCGTGGGAGGAGCAGCTCCATCGCTGCCTCGACGAGGCCCGGCAGGCGAAGGCCGTGCTCTACCTCGGACACATCGTCGAGCTCCTCGACGCGGGCCGTTCGGCGCACAGCGACCACAACGTCGCGCAGGTGCTCGGACCCGCGCTCGCCGCGCGCGAGGTCACGGTCATCGGCGAGGCCACGCCCGCGGCCTGGGCCGCGCTCCAACGGCGCAACCAGAGCTTCGCGGCGGTGTGGTCGCCCCTGCGCGTGGAGGAGCCCGCGGAGGCCGACGCGGCGACCATCCTGCGGGGCGTGGCGGGGGCCGAGGCGGCGCGCCGGGGCATTGATGTCGACGACGCCGCGGTGCTGCAGTGCCTCGCCCTCGCGCGGAGGTTTCTCCCCTACGGCGCGGCGGTGGGCAACGCCGTGACCTTCGCGCGACGGCTCATCGCGTCGCGACGTCACGCCCGCGCGGACCGGGTCACCCGCGACGACGCCACCGCCCTCTTCGGCGACGAGAACGGCGTGGCGCTCACGCTGCTGCGCGACGACCTCGCCGTCGACCCCGCGGCCGTGCGCGCCTTTCTCGCCGAGCGCGTGCGCGCGCAGGACCACGCCGTGGACCGCGCCGCGCAGGTGGTCGCGGTGATCAAGGCCGGGCTCACCGACCGGCGACGTCCCGTGGCCGCGCTCTTCTTCGCGGGGCCCACGGGCGTGGGCAAGACCGAGCTCGCCAAGGCCCTCGCGGAGTACCTCTTCGGCAGCCGCGACCGCCTCGTGCGCATCGACATGGGCGAGTACCTCACCAGCGACGCCGTCGCCCGACTGCTCGGCGACGCGCGCGAGGCCGGACTGCTCCCCCGCGCGGTG
This sequence comes from Polyangiales bacterium, assembly GCA_044376155.1. Lineage (GTDB taxonomy): Bacteria > Myxococcota_A > Polyangia > Polyangiales > JAWKRB01. The sequence continues at coordinate 339 of JBILLI010000734.1, read as the reverse complement.
CGCCGGCAGCCGTTCTGCGTGGTGCTCCTCGACGAGGTGGAGAAGGCCCACCCCGCGGTCTTCGACGCGCTCCTCGGGGTGCTCGGCGAGGCGCGGCTCACCGACGCCGCGGGGCGCGTCACCGACTTTCGCAACGCGGTCATCGTGATGACCAGCAACCTCGGCGCCGACACCCTGCGACCGGGCGTGGGCTTCGAGGGTCACCGCGCGCCCGACCCGGAGTCTGCCCGCGCGCACTACCTCGCCGAGGCGCGGCGCTTCTTTCGCCCCGAGCTCTTCAACCGCCTCGACGAGGTGGTGGTGTTCTCGGCCCTCGGGGCAGACGCCATCGAGGCCATC
>JBILLI010000732.1:0-3864 GCA_044376155.1 Polyangiales bacterium | reverse complement strand
GAGAAGGTCAGCCCAGGCCGGCCTCGCGAAACGCCGCGCGAAAGCGGTGCTGCCAGGTGTGCTCGGCCAGCGCGCGCCGCCGACCGGCCTGCGCGATGCGCGTGCGGGCGTCGTCGTTCGCCAGGTAGAAGCGCGCCTTGTCGATCAGTTCGCGGCGATCTCGATAGAAGACCATCTCCTTGTCCTCTTCGAAGAAGTCCGCGAGCTCGCGCATGTACTCCACGAGGTAGAACGCGCCGCACATGGGCGCCTCGAAGTCGCGCAGGCGGACCTGCAAGATGCGCTGCTTCGTGCGGTGCGTCTCGCCGCACGACGAGAAGCCCAGCGACACCTGACTCTCGCTGTAGAGCCGGATCATCTCGTCGTCGCTCAGGGCCGGGCCCACCGCGGGACGCCTCGGCGGCGCGCGGAACAGCCGCTTCGCGCGGGACGCGAGGCGCGCCTCGTCGACGCGCGTGCGCGCGGCCCACGCTTCCCAGCCCGGGCCGAAGATCCGCAGGTCGAGGTCGGCGTCGGCGACGGCGGTGGCGAGGTCGGGGCGGTCGCCATAGCAGCTCCCGCAGAAGGTGAGGTCGTAGCGCCGGGGCGCGTCGACGGGGTGGTACACCGTGGGGTTCGCGGCCTCTTGCACGTAGATCGGCCGCGCGCCCGCGGCGCGGTAGTCGTCGAGGCGGTCGCGCTCGGGCACGAGGCACCAGTCGTAGGCCGGCGCGAGGTCGCGCACGAGGTGGAACTGGTAGCTCGCGTTGCAGTACCAGTTCATCGTCGCGACGCCGAGCGCGCGAATCTCGCGGATCACCTCAGGGCGGCAGTGCGCGGCGTAGAAGTACGAGAAGAAGAGGTCGAGGGGCGCCTCGGCGTGGGCCTTGCGCACCTGCGCGAGCAGCGCCTGCTCCAGGGCAGGGCGGTGGGTCTCGATGTAGCTCCGCTGCGGCTCGTGGGTCGCGTCGAGGTTCGACGAGAAGCCCGCCATGTCGAACTCGAAGGGGATGAGCTCGTGCCCGAGGTCGCGCAGCGGGAGGAAGAGGTTGGCGTACCAGAGCCGCGAGCCCGGGATCTCCGAGTTGGGCGAGTGGTCGGCGGCGTAGAAGATCCGCACGCTCAGCCCGTCGGGAGCCACTCGGGAAAGGCGTTGAAGCACCCGTAGCCCACCTCGCCGCCCGACACGCGGAACGAGAACCGCTTCTCGTGCCAGTCGCAGACGTTGGTGATGTCGCCCTCGGAGAGGCTCAGCGACACCTGGTGCAGCCCGGCGACGAAGGGCAGCCGCGGGAAGCGCACGCGCAGGGTGCGTCGGCCCTCGGCGCTCGCGCCCGCCCAGGTGACCCCGTCGTCGCGGTTGTTCTGGCAGATCAGCATCTGGCCTGACTCGGCCTGCCACACGGTCACCGTGAGGATCAGCGCGTCGGTGGCGCGCGTCGACGCGACCTCGACCTCGAGGGTCATCTCCGCGCCCGAGGCGTGGTCCCCCTGCTCGGCGCCGTCGCGGTCCAGGAAGCGCACGCGCTCGATGGACACCGAGGGGTCAGACTGCACGCGGTAGGAGTCGCCCGCGGTGAGCGCGAGCTCGCCCGCGACGGTGTCGAGCGCGTGTCGGGTGTAGGCCGCGCAGACCTCGGCGGGGGCGCCCTGCGCGCGGATCTGCCCGTCGTGCAGCCAGATCGCGCGGGTGCAGAAGTTTCGAATGAGCTGGAGGTTGTGCGAGACCAGGATCACCGGCACGCCCTTCTTCCGGATCTCCTCGATCTTGCGGTAGCTCTTGAGCACGAAGCCCAGGTCGCCCACCGAGAGCACCTCGTCGACCAGCAGCGCGTCGGGCTCGAGGAACACCGCGAGGGTGAACCCGAGGCGCGCGGTCATGCCCGAGGAGTAGCGCTTCACGGGCGTGTCCATGAAGCGCTCGAGCCCCGAGAACTCCACGATGGCGTCGTACTTGGCGAGCGCCTCCTTGCGGGGCATGCCCAGGATCGCGGCGTTCATCACCACGTTCTCGCGCCCGGTGAGCTCGGGGTGAAAGCCGGCGCCCACCTCGATGAGCGGCGCCACCCGACCCTGGATCGACACGCGCCCCTCGGTGGGTGTGGTGACCCCGCAGAGCACCTTCAGCAGCGTGCTCTTGCCCGCGCCGTTGCGCCCGATGATCCCCAGCGCCTCGCCGGGCTCGCAGCGAAAGCCCACGTTGCGTAAGGCCCAGAAATCAAGCTCCGGCGGCGCGGGCACGAGCTTCGGAAAGAGCCTGCGGCCCAGCTTCAGGAGGCGGTTGTCGCTCGCGAGCTGATACCGCTTCGACACCCCCTCGACGACGATCGGCGCGTAGCGCGCCCCGGGTGAATCCGCCATCTCCGTCACGGACCTCTGCGCGCCAGCGTTCTAGAGCACATCTGCGTACCACCGCTCGAGCGCCTTGAAGACCCTGTAGCCCACCGCGAGCACCACCGCCGAGATCACCCCCGCCACGGCGAGGGCGTGGAGGTCGGGCGCGCCCTGGTTGAGCAGCGCCGCGCGGTAGCCCGCGATGATCCCCGCCATGGGGTTGCAGAGGTAGAGCGTGCGCCAGCGCTCGGGCACCGCCGACAGGGGGTAGATCACTGGCGAGGCGTACATCCAGATCTGCAGCGCGAAGAAGGTGATGAACACCACGTCGCGCTTGAAGGTGCCCAGCGCGCTCGCGAGCAGGCCCACGCCGAGGCCCAGCGCGAGCTGCAGCGCCACCAGCAGCGGCAGGATCGCGACCCACGGGCCGGGCCAGCGGCCGTACCAGGCGAAGAGGCCCACGAGCACCACGAGCGACGCGGCGAAGTCGACCAGCGACACCAGCACCGCGCTCACCGGCAGCACCTCGCGCGGGAAGTAGATCTTCTTCACGATGCTCGCGTTCGTGACGATGGAGGGCGTCGCCATCATCACGCCGTTCTGAAACATCGTCCACGGCAGCAGGGCGCTGAAGGTGAACAGCGGATAGGGCACGTTGTCAGACGGCAGGTGCGCGAAGCGGTCGACCATCGAGAACGTGAGCATCAGCACCAGCGGCTGCAGGATCGCCCACGCCGGCCCCAGCGCCGACTGCTTGTACCGCGAGAGGATCTCGCGCCGCACGAGGCTCGCGAGCAGCTCTCGATGGCGCCAGACGTTGGTCACCAGACCCGACATGCGCGCGCTCTATAGCACGGCGTCGGCGCTCAACGACGCAGCAGACGCCGGAGCATCCCGGGCTCGCCGCGCCGCCAACCGACCTCGCGCATGATCAGCTCGCTGTGCGTGTGGCTCTCGCGGCGCACGAAGGCCTCCAGGGCCGTCCGCGCGGCGCCGGGCACCGCGCAGATCACGTCGTCGAGCACGAAGATCCAGGGCCGTCCCGGGAGCCGCGCGAGGGCGGCGAGCACGGTCGCGAGGTCGGGCCAGTGCGACGGCTGGTGCGGCTCGGGGGGCGGGCACAGGAAGAGCCGCGCGTCGTCGATGAGCACCGCGTGCTCGACGCCCGTGGCCGCGATGACCTCGATCTCGTCGATCACCGGACACTCGTCGGACTGTCCGAAGGTCTCGCCGCCGCTCCAGTGGCTGTCGAGCCAGAAGACCGCGGTGCGGCTCAGCGCGGGGAGCACGCGGCGGAGCACGACGCGCGAGTCGCCCTCCTCGCAGCGAACGTTGGCGTGCGCCTTGAGGCGCGTGCGCGCGGCGGCGAAGAGCGAGGGCGCGGCCTCGATGGTGATCACCTCGGCGAAGCTCCCCGCGGCCCACGCGGCGGTGGCGCCCTCGAAGGTGCCCGCCTCGACGAAGACCTCCGCGCGAATCGCCTGGCGGATCAGGGTCACGAGCTCGCGCGGCACGCCGTGGTTGATGATGCCCACGGGCGGAGCTTCTCTG
>JBILLI010000733.1:0-3864 GCA_044376155.1 Polyangiales bacterium | reverse complement strand
CGTCTCGCGGCGCTCATCGACGCGTTGGGCGCGGCGCGCGGGGCGAAGGTCACGCAGCGCGAATTCGCGGCGTCGATCTCGCGCGAGCAGGGGACCATCGCGGCGATCCTGGGCGGGCACCGGGCGCTGGGCAACGACGTGATGCTCGCCGTGGTGAACGCCTACGACCTCCCCGCGGACTACTTCGACGTCCCGCTGCGCCCCGACCCGCGGCCCTTCGCGCGGCGCGCTGTGGGCAACGCCGCCACGGCCCCCATCGCGGCGACCCCTGCGCGGGCGACCCCCCGGGCGCTCACCCCCACGGCGAGCTACGGCGGGAGCGACCCCGCGTTGGCCGAGGTCCTGGCGATGTTGCAGCCCGATCGGGCGGTGGGCATGGCCCTCGAGGCCCTCTCGCGGCAGGGCCTGCGACACGAAGCCCCGGCGTGGATGCGCCTCGCCATCGCGGCCCAGAGCGCCCACGACCGCGGCGAGCTCATGGGCTGGTACGACCAGGTCATGGCCCCGACGGTGACCCCGTCGGAGCCCGCCGTCGCGGGTCCCGCGCGGGGCAGTCTTGATGCCCCCAGCGCGCCGCGCCTGGCGCGCGCAACCCCGAAGAGCTCCGGGCAGGGGCGCGGGTAGTCTCTTCGGACGAGATATGTCCGCGTGACATTGTCTGGCCTTGGCGAAGTGCGTGGGCTGCGTATGGTTCATCCCGTATGGACGACACGCGAACGACCCCCAGGCAGGACGCGCCACGGACCCTCGGCAACATTGCTGACGCGGGCGAGGGCAATCTCGCGCGGGCGAGCCTCGACACCTACGACCAGTCGCCGGTGGAGAGCGCCCTGGAGCTCGACGAGCTCGTTCGCCTGCGCGCGGAGCTCACCTGGGCCGACTGGAAGGCGCACCCGCGCTTCAAGAAGGACCGGGTGCTGCGCGAGGCGCAGCGCCGCTGGGGGGTGAGCGTCGGCGACGCGCCGGTGGTGCCCGCGCTGCTGGCGGGGTTCACCGCGGCGAACGACGTCGACCCCGACGAGGACCCGGACGCGGCGCTGGCCGCGGACCCGATGTTCGCGACGGTGTGCGACGCGCGGCGGGACGCGTGGATCGAGGCGATGGAGACCGAGGCGAGCAACGAAGAGGCCGCGGAGAGCGCGCGCCAGGCAGGAGGCTGAGTCATGGCTGAGAAGAACCAGGTCAAGGACGCGCGCGTGGAGACCCTCGAGGACGCCCGCACGCAGCAGAAGGTGATCGAGTCGCTGGTGCTCCGCGGGGACCTCTCGGGCCTCGCGCCCGGGGAGCGCGCGCGGCACTACGTGCAGATGTGCGAGAGCCTCGGGCTGAACCCCAACGCCCAGCCCTTCGCCTTCCTGCGCCTCAACGGCAAGGAGGTGCTCTACGCCACCCGAGGGGCGACGGATCAGCTCGCGGCGATTCACCGCATCAACCGCGAGGTCATCGACGGCCCGAAGGTCATCGACCTCGCCGGGACCAAGCTCGTGTACGCCGTTTGCCGGGCCTCGCACCCCAACGGCCGGGTCGAGACCGCCGTCGCCACGGTGCCCCTCATGGATCCGCAGAACGTGCTGATGAAGGCCGAGACCAAGTGCAAGCGCCGGGCGACGCTGTCGATCCTGGGGCTCGGGCTGCTCGATGAGATGGAGCTCGAGACCATTCCCGCCAACGTGCAGGAGCCCGGCGGGGGGGTGGATCTCTCGCAGTATCACCGCCCGGTGGACCCCGTCGCCCAGGACATGCCCGCGAAGGAGGCCGAGGTCGCCTCGGACCCTTCGCCCGAGGAGGTCCCCGCGCAGCTCGGGGAATTCTACGCGCGGATCAACGACATCGAGCTGCCGGGCGAGGCCGTGGCGGTGTGGATGAAGCACCGCGGGGACCTCGCCCCGTTGCCCGGCGCCGACCGGGAGAACGCCTGGAAGGCCCTCTGCCGCCGCACCGAGGAGGTGGGAAAGATGAAGAACGCCAAGGTCTGGCTGAAGAAGGCCATTGCCGAGGAAGACGCCCGCCGTACGCAGAGCACCCCGGACCATCAAGCCGCCTGATCCGTGAGACGGGCGCTGCGGAGTGCGCCCGATCGGGTACACTCCGTGGCATTCCCATGGACCGCGAGGATGCCGCCGACCCCGCGCGCGTCGACGACCCCGCAGATGCGCGCGGTCTCTACGCCCGGCGGCTCTTTGACCTCCTCTCGTCCTACGGCTCCCATCGCGCGGCCTGGGAGGTGCTCCGTCAGGCCGGGGTGTTCTCCGAATCCGCGGGAAAATTCTACACCGCGGTGCGCCGTCACGGGATGGAGGCGGCCCTCGACGCGCTGTTCACCCCCGAGCGCCTCGACGCCATCGCGCGGCTGGTGACCTCCCCCCGCCCCGAGCTCCCGCCCCGAGTCTCGGTGAGCACCCTGGCAAACCAATTCTACTGCGAGATGCAGGTGCACCTCGCGCGCACGCACACCCTTCGCACCGAGAGCGCCGAACTCGCCGCGGGCGCGGCGGGTCACGCGGCGTTTGAGGCCGAAGCCGAGGAGATCTCGGCCGAGGAGATTCAGCGGTCGATCACCGCGGGGGAACCCCTCGAGCTGGTGGAGATGCCGCTGTCGGCCGAGGTCCACGGGGTGCGCGTGGTGGGCCGGGCGGACCGCATTCACCTCACCGGGCGCCGCGCGCAGATGGTGCTGGAGTTCAAGTTCAGCTCGCGCCGAGAACTCTTCCCCTCGCACGTGGTGCAGGTCGAGGCCTACGGCCGCATGCTCGAGGCCGACGGCTTTCGCACCGACGGCCTCGTGCACGCCGTGGCCGTGCTCCCCCGCGGACGTGACGTCACCGACGGCCTCGCCGCGGAGATCTCCCGCCGCGCCGAACTCGCTGCGGCGCAAGGGCTCTCGGCCACCGATGCCCGCGCCCCGACCGGCGCGCCCGACCCCATTCAAGGGCTCACCGTGCGCCGCGTCGAAGAGGAGGCCTTCGGGCTCTGGGTGTTTCGCCACAGCCGCGCCCGCGCCGAGCGCGACCTGGGCTGGGCGCTGGCGTACTGGTCGGGCAAGCGCGCGCCCGAGGGGACCCGCAGCCGGGGCAAGTGTCGGGCGTGCCCCTTCAACGCTGCGCGGCTCTGCGAGGTCTCGCAGGCGCCCCCTGACGGGCGCTACGCCGTGCAGCGCACCGAGGGGCGCTACGGGGTCTTGCACGTCGTGCAGCCGTCGCCGCGAACCCCGCCCAAGGCCCGCGTGGGGTGATCGAGGTTGCGCGTCGCGGTCGGGCCGCACCATGATCCCGGCCCATGCGCACCCCCCTCTTCGCGGTCGTCGCCCTCGCGCTCCCCCTCGGATGCGGCACGTCGGCGCCCGGGCCCACGGGCATCAGCGTCGAGGGTCTCGAGGTCGCCTACGTGCGCGCCGCCTGCCGCTCGCTGTTCACGTGCCCGGGGCGCCCCGAGACCGCGGCGATCCAGAGCCTCACGGGCAACGCCACGACGTGCCCGCAGCGCCTCACCCCGCTCCTCACCGACCGCGTGCAGGACCTCGTGCGCGCGATTCGCGCGGGCCGCGTTCGCCTCGACGGCGTCGCCGCCGAGCGTTGTTTCGCCCGCATCTCGGCGAGCTGCACCACCGACCTCACGCTGGAGGCCGCGTGCCCCGAGGCCTTCGTCGGCACCCTCGCCGAGGGCGCCGGGTGCTGGCGCTCGCAGGAGTGCGTCCCCACCGCGTGGTGTGACCATGGGATGAGCTACGCGTGTCCCGGAACCTGCCGCGCGCGCCTGCGTCCGGGCGACGCCTGCACCACGTCGGCGATGTGCAGCGCCACGGCGCCCCTCAAAGCCGCGTGCATCCAGGGGCGCTGCGTGAGCCTCGGCGTGGGCACGGCCGTG
>JBILLI010000168.1:0-12221 GCA_044376155.1 Polyangiales bacterium | reverse complement strand
CCACCCCCCCGACCCGCCGTCGGCACCTCTCGGTGCCGCACCACGCCGAAGACGCCCTGGCGCTTCTCGACGCCGAGGGCGTGCAGCGCGCGGTCTTCTGCGGCTGGAGCATGGGCGTGCAGGTGAGCCTCGAGGCCACGGCCCTCGCCGAGGAGCGCGTGGCCGGGCTGGTGCTGCTCAACGGCACCTACGGGCACGTGTTCAGCAGCGGGTTTCAGCCCATCGTGCGCGTGCCCTTCGCGGGCGCGTGGATGCACGCCGTCGTCGAGTACGTCATGGACCACCCCGCCGCGGGCAAGGCCATCGCGACCCTCGCGCCCATGGGGATTCACCCCGTCGCGGCGATCTTCTGGCTGATCTCGCACACCTCCTTCGCGAACAGCTACCCCCTGCTCCAGCGGTACACCAAGGAGGTCTTCGACGACCGGACCTTCTTGAACTACCTGCATTTGTTTCAAGAGCTCGACGCGCACTCGGCGCTGCCCCACCTGCGCTACATCGACGCCCCGGCGCTGGTGATCTCCGGGGCCTTCGACTGGCTCACGCCGTCGTACCAGTCCCGGGTCATCGCCCAGCGGCTGAAGAACAGCGAGCTCATGGACCTCAAGCGCGCCAGCCACTTCGTGCTGATGGAGCGCCCTGAGGAGGTGAACGCCGCCGTGCGACGCTTCCTCGACACCCGCGCGCGGTGGTAGTGCGTGCGGCGTGACGACGACCGCTGACGCCTCCGCCCTCACCCCCCACGACGTCGACGCCGCCCTCCGCGGCGATGCCCCCGAGGCCGCCCTCGACGCGTTCCTCGACCGCGCCGACGCGCTGCGCACGCAGGGCGCGCTGGACCTCGCCGTACAGAGCTACGACGCCTTCGCCCAGGCGCTCTGCGACCGCCTCGAGGAGCTCCCCTCCCCCGGTCCCCGCGCGCGCCTGCACCGCTGCGCGGGCGCGCTGATCGCGTGCCTCGACCCCGAGGGCACTCCGCGTGACACCCGCCGCCGCGCCCTCCGCGCCCTCGTCGACCTGCTCGACGCCGACCCCGCGGGAGACTTCTCCGCCGCGGTCCCCGACGCGCTGCGGTCGCGCTGCCTGCCCGAGGAGCGCACCACCGTCGCGGGCTGGCTGCGCGCCCTCGGCGGCGACGAAGACGTCACCTCCGACGACGAGAGCGAGACCCCGTGGGACCGCCTGCACCACGCCCAGCTCCTCTTCGACCTCGTGGTCGACGACCTCCCCGAAGCCGCCTTCGCGCGCGCCTGCCGGCTGCTTCACCGCGAGGCCGAGCTCTGTGAGCACCTCCTGCGCTTCGGTCGCCTCGACGAGGCCCTCGCCCGCGCCCGCGACACCGAACTCTCACGGCTCCCCGCGGTCGCCGACGTGTTGACCCTCTTCGGCCACCGCGACGACGCCGTTCGCGTGCTCACCGCGCGCACCCGCACGACCCCCGACGCCGGGTGCCTCGCGTGGCTCGCGGCGCCCGAGGTCCCCGCCGACGACGCCGAGGTCTGGCGCGCGCGGGCCGAGTCGCTGCTCGCCACCGGGGGATTCGCCGAGGCCCGCGAGGCCGCGACGTACGCCCTCAAGGTGCTCGGGGCGGTGCCCCCGGACGAGGGCATGGCGTGGCTGAAGTCCTTGCGGCAGAGGCACATCCACCACCGCACGGCGCGCACGGCGCTCGACCGCGCGGGGCTCTCAAGCGCGCAGTGAGACCAGCAGCGCGCCCACCCCGCCGAGGTGGTCGGGCGCGCTGACGAAGGCGTCGAGTTCGCGGCAGGTGGGCGGCTCGCTGAGGGCGCGCACCGCGACGTCGCGGAGCACCGGGTCGTTGCCCGGCGAGCGCTTGCCGCGGCCGTGAACGATCTGCACGCAGCGCAGCCCGCGGGCGCGGCGGGTGCGCACGAACTCCTGCACGCGCACGAGGGCCTCGGGCTCGGTGAGTCCGTGCAGGTCGAGCACCTCGTCGGGGGTGGCGAAGCGGCGCAGGGCCTCGACCGCGAAGGTCTTGCCGGGATGGGCGCCGGTGACCACGCCCTCGGCGGTGACCTCGGCGCGGAGCGACTCTCCCCCCTCGGCGTGCGCGCGGCGGGCATTGATCGCCGCCGGGGGGCGCTCCCGCGCGGGCACCGAGGGATCGCGCGCCGAGACCCTGGGCGCGCCGCTGGCGGTGAGGGGCTGCACGCCCGCCATGGCGACGGCGAAGAGCTCGGCTTCGAGGTTCGGCCGCCACACGTCGGTGACGGCCTTGGTGACGGGGGTGACGGGCTTCGGCGCGGGCTTCGGAGACTTCGACTCGGCGGCCCGACGCGCGGCCTCGGCGTCGAGCTCCTGCTTCAGGACCTTGAGGGGGGCCTTGAAGGGGTTCGACGTGACCGGCGCGTCGGGGGTGGGCTTCTTCTTGGCCATCAGAGGTCCAGGGGAATCACCCCGTTGGTGTTCGGACCGCACGGGACGTTTCCGTCGGTGCGCCCGCGCACGCCGGTGCGCCGGGTGACCTCGACGCCGTTGCGCACGACCACGAGGGTCCAGGTCGCGTTGGCCACCGCGGAGGTGTAGGCCTCGGGGCAGACGTAGTAGCGCCCGGGGGTGTAGGCGCTGTTCCAGAAGATGTTCTCGGGGCCGCGCCCGGTGGTGTCGTCGCGATCGAGCTGACCGCCGCAGGCGGAGAGGCGACCGTAGAAGATCTCGGTGCCGCAGGGCGGGCGCACGTGGAGGTCCATGTCGCCGTTGATGTTCCACGTGAGGGTGAAGCGCAGGGAGCCCTGACCGACGCACACGCCGCTGACGCAGGCCGCGTTGGTGGCGCAGGCGCGGCCGCAGGCGCCGCAGTTCGCGGCGTTGGTCTGGAGGTCGCGGCAGGCGCCGCTGCAGAGCGACTGCCCCGACGGGCACACGCAGTCGCCGCTGGTGTTGCACACGCCGCCCGCAGGCGTGGTGCACGTCCCGCTGGTGCGCGGCAGGGCACTGCAGGCCGTGCCCTGCCCGGAGCACACCACGCTGCCGCTCTGGGCGCAGCCGCCGGTGCCCGCCGAGGTGCAGCCCGCGCCCGTGGCCCGGCATACGCCGCCGCAGTCGGTCTGCCCCGCGGGGCACGCGTTGCTGCAGACGCCGCTCACGCACGAGACGCTCGCGCCCGCGGGGCCGCGGCACACGTTGCCGCAGGCGCCGCAGTTGGAGGAGTTCGCGCCGAGGGAGGTCTCGCAGCCGTTGCTCGCCTGGCCGTCGCAGTTGCCGAAGCCGCTGTTGCAGGCGCCGAGGCCGCAGGTGCCGTTGGTGCAGACCGCGCCGGCGTTGGCGAAGGCGCAGCTGTTGCCGCAGCGGCCGCAGTTGCTGGGGAGGGTGATGTTCGTCTCGCAGCCGTTGGTGGCGTTGCCGTCGCAGTCGGCCCAGCCCGCGTTGCAGCGCAGGATGCCGCAGGCGCCGCCGACGCAGCTCGGCACCGCGTTGGGGGGAGTCGGGCACCGTCGGCCGCAGGCGCCGCAGTTGTTGAGGTCGGTGAGGATCGGCACCTCGCACCCGTTGGCGCTGTTCATGTCGCAGTCCTCGGTGCCCGTCTGGCACGACCCGATGGCGCAGGTGCCCGCGCGGCAGACCCGGCTGCCCGAGGAGGGCGTGGGGCAGGAGTTGCCGCAGCGCCCGCAGTTGTTCGGGTCGAAGTTCACCGGGGTCTCGCAGCCGTCATCGACGCGGCCGTTGCAGTCGGCGAAGCCCGCGTTGCAGGTGCCGATGCGGCAGGCGCCGGCGGTGCACATGGGCGCGCCGTTGGCGACGACGCAGCGCGCGCCGCACGTGCCGCAGTGGTCGTTGCTGGTGCGGGTGTCGACCTCGCAGCCGTCGGCGGGGTCGTTGTTGCAGTCGGCGAAGCCGGGGTTGCAGGCCCCGATGCCGCAGGTGCCGTTCATGCACACGGGCGAGGCGTTGGGCACGGCGCAGCGCGTGCCGCAGGCGCCGCAGTTCGCGGGGTTGTTGCGGAGCGGGGTCTCGCAGCCGTTGCCCGCCATGCCGTCGCAGTCGCCGAAGCCGTCGTTGCACCGGCCGATGCCGCAGGTGCCGTTCATGCACACGGGCGAGGCGTTGGCCGGCGTCGGGCAGCGGTTGCCGCACATGCCGCAGTGGGCGGTGCTGTTGCGGGTGTTGGTCTCGCAGCCGTTGGTGGGGTCGCCGTCGCAGTCGGCCTGGTCGTCGCCGCAGCGACCGACGGCGCACTGGCCGTTGGTGCACGCCGCGGTGGCGCCGGCGGCGGTGCAGCGGTTCATGCAGCGGCCGCAGTTCTCGGGGCTGCTGGCGAGGTTGACCTCACAGCCGTCCTCGGGGACGCCGTTGCAGTCGGCGAAGCCATCGGTGCACGTGAAGCCGCAGACGCCCGCGGTGCAGTTGCCCGCGGCGTTGGGCGGCGACGGGCACACGCGGCCGCAGGAGCCGCAGTGGTTGATGTTGCGCTGCGTGTCGGTCTCGCAGCCGTTGGCGGGGTCGCGGTCGCAGTCGCGGCGGGAGCCGGTGCAGGCGCCCACCAGGCACATGCCCATGTCGCAGGTGGGGCTGCCGTTGGCCACGCGGCAGACGTTGCCGCAGGCGCCGCAGCTCGCGACGTTGGACGTGGTGTTCACGCACGCGCCGGAGCAGCACGACTCGCCCGGGCCGCAGCCGCGTCCGCCCGCGCAGCCCGCGACGCACACGCCGCCGACGCAGAGGCTGCCGCTGCCGCAGTCGCCGTCGACCACGCAGTCGACGCAGCGGCGCGAGGTCGGGTCACAGCGGGGCGGGCCGCCCGCCATGCGGCACGCGCTGTCGTCGCGGCAGCCGCGCACGCAGGCGAAGGAGTTGGGGTCGCAGTACTGGTCGGCGGGGCAGGTGTCGGAGCTGGGGAGGCACTGCACGCAGCGGCCGCTCACGACCTCGCAGCGGTTCAGCCCGAGCTCGTTCGAGGCGCAGTCGTCGTCGCGGTTGCAGGTGCCCACGCGGGCGTCGGCGGGCGCGCCGCGGTCGGCCACGGCGCCGTCGCCTGAGACCGTCGGCGCGTCGATGTCGATGCCCCCATCACTGCCCGTCGCGCCGTCGGTGCCGGTCGCGGGCACGTCGGTTCCGGTCGCGGGCACGTCGGCGCCGGTGGCGCCGTCGGCGCCGGTCGCATCCTCGGAGTTCGTCGCGCCGTCGGTGCCGGTCGCGTCTCCCGTCGCCGTTCCGTCGGCGCTCGCGGCGTCATCGCGCGCGCCGCTGTCGGTCTCTCCGCCGGAGTTCTGCACCCCCGCGGAGTTCGTCGCGCAGCCGGCGAGGAGCGCCGCCACAAGCAAGGCCCTGGAGAGCGAAGGGGAGACCCGCATGGGGGGATGCTACCGACCCAACGGGCCGCGAGGCAACGAGGTCGCGTCGGCGATTACGCGCCGCAGACGCGATTGCGACAGACCTGCCCCGAGGCGCAGGCGTTGCCGCACGCGCCACAGTTCAGGCGGTCGTTGAGCAGATCGCGGCAGGCGCCGGCGCAGTCGGTGAGCCCGCCGCCGCAGGATGCGACACAGAGTCCGCCCGAGCACACCTGCCCCGCGGCGCACCGTCGGCCGCAGACGCCGCAGTGGTTGTTGTCGGTGAGCGTGTCGCGGCAGACGTCGCTGCACACGGTGAGGCCCGCGCCGCAGCTCACCTGGCACCCGCCGCGGGAGCACACCTGGCCCGAGGGGCAGCGGGTGCCGCACGCGCCGCAGTTGCCGTTGTCGGTCTGCAGGTCGCGGCAGGTGCCGCCGCACTCGGTGAAGCCCGCGGTGCACGACACGACGCAGTTCCCGCCGGAGCACACGCGCCCCGACGAGCAGGCCACGCCGCACGCGCCGCAGTTGGTGTTGTCGCTGAGCAGGTCGCGGCACGAGCCGCCGCAGTCGACGGTGCCGCCGGCGCAGACCAGCACGCAGCGCCCGCTGGCGCACACCAGCCCGCTCGCGCAGGCCATGCCGCAGGCGCCGCAGTTGAGCCGGTCGAACTGCAGGTCGCGGCAGTTGCCGCCGCAGTTGATGAAGCCCGCGGCGCAGCTCACCGTGCAGCGCCCGGCGACGCAGACCCGACCGTCCATGCAGGCGGTGTCGCAGGTGCCGCAGCCCAGTCGGTCGGTCTGCAGGTCGCGGCAGGTGCCGCCGCAGTTGTTCTGCCCCGGCGGGCACGTCAGGGCGCAGGCCCCGGCCACGCAGGCCTCGCCCGCGCCGCACGAATTCCCGCAGGTTCCGCAATTGCGGCGGTCGGCGAGGAGGTCGTGGCAGGTGGCGCCGCAGACGGTCTGTCCGGGCGGGCACGACACGCGGCACACGCCCGACTCGCAGGCGTGGCCCGGCGGGCACTGGTTGTTGCACGCGCCGCAGTTGAGGCGGTCGGTGCGGGTGTTCGCGCAGAACGCGCCGGTGCCCGCGTCGACCCCGGCGTCGCCGCCGCCCACGCTCACGCACAGCGCGAGGGTGGGGCCGCACTCCAGGGCGCAGCGACCGGCCGCGCACACGAGCCCGGCGGCGCAGGGCGAGCCGCAGGTGCCGCAGTTGCGCAGGTCGGTCTGCAGGTCGGAGCAGAGGCCGCCGCAGAGGCTCTGCCCCGGCGGGCACGAGAAGGTGCACCGACCGGCGCTGCAGATCTGCGTGTCGGGGCAGGTGCCGCCGCACGCGCCGCAGTTCGCGCGGTCGCTCATCGTGTCGACGCAGCGGCCGCCGCAGAGCCTCGTGGCGCCGTCGCAGGAGACCGCCACGTCGGGCACATCGACCGCGGTGCTGTCCATCGAGCCGTCAGGGCTCCCCACGGGGCCCACGATGCTCGCGTTGGAGCAGGCCGCGACCAGGGCCAGCATCATCCAGGAAAACTGCCTCATCACCCGGGAACCTCGCAGATTGCCGTAGGGTATCGGCGCCGGGTCGGGGTTGTCATCAAAGATTCCGCGCCCGTGCGCCGCACCTTGTGGCGCGCCGCGGTCGTGGCACCATTCCGCCCCCTCGTGCGCGTCGGCGCGCGCGGCGACAAGGACGCAACGGAATGAAGTTCACGCTCGGCTCCCTCGGTCCCCACACAGCGGTTGACCTCCTCGCGGTGATGCTCTCGGAGGAGGACCTCGCGCGGAGCCCCCTGCTCGACGCCCTCGACGCGGCCCTCGGCGGCGCCGTGCGCACGGCCATCTCCGACGACGAGTTCACCGCGAAGAAGGACAGCGCGCTCACCGTGGTCACCTACGGCCGGGCCACGCCGCGCAAGGTCCTGCTGCTGGGCCTCGGCCCCGACGCGAAGGTCACCCCGGTGGAGGTGCGCGCCGCCGGCGCCCGGGCCTCCCGCGCGGCCAATGCCGAGAAGGCCACCTCGCTGGGCCTCGCCCTCGCCGACGCGGAGCCCGCCACGATCCTCGCGGCCACCCTCGGCGCGACCCTCGGCGCCTACCGCTTCACCCGCTACCTCACCGGCGACCGTCGCCCCAAGAAGGAGCTGGAGCGGGTGACCGTCGCGCTGCACGGGCTCAAGCTCGCGAAGCACACCGCCGAGCAGAAGCGCGCCCTCGCCCACGGCGAGTCGGTGGGCCGCGCGGTGAACCTCGCCCGCGACCTCGTGAACGATCCCCCCAACGAGATGACCCCGGCGGCCTTCGCCGCGGCCGCCGAGCACGTCGCCAAGGAGGGCGGGCTCTCGGTGAAGATCCTCGACCGCGCGCGCATCCGGGCCGCGGGGATGAAGCTCCTCGACGCCGTGGGCCGCGGGTCGCGCAACGAGCCCCGCTTCATCCACCTCACCTACAAGCCCGAGAAGGCGCGTAAGGGCCGCAAGCGCGTGGTCATCGTGGGCAAGGGGCTCACGTTCGACTCGGGCGGCCTCTGCATCAAGCCCGCGGCGGGCATGGGCGACATGAAGAGCGACATGGCGGGCGCGGCGATGACCGTGGGCGCCATGGCCGCGGTGGCGGCGCTGAAGCTCGACGTCGAGGTCCACGCCCTGGTGGCCGCGGCCGAGAACATGCCCGACGGCGACGCGTACCGCCCGGGGGACGTCTTCGGCTCCCTCGAAGGCAAGACCGTGGAGATCATCAACACCGACGCCGAGGGGCGCCTGGTGCTCGCCGACGCGCTGGCCTACGGGCGCAAGCTCGAGCCCGACTACATGATCGACCACGCGACCCTCACGGGCGCGTGCATGGTCGCGCTGGGCACCTCCACCGCGGGCTTCTACGCCAACGACGAGGAGCTCGCCGCGCGTTACCTCGACGCCGCGAAGACCGCGGGGGAATCCCTCTGGCGCATGCCGCTGCTGGAGGAGCTCCGCGACCAGCTCAAGAGCGACGTGGCCGACCTCAAGCACACGGGCGACCGCTACGGCGGGTCCATCACCGCGGCGCTCTTTCTGCGGGAGTTCGTGGGCGGCGCGAAGTGGGCGCACCTCGACATCGCCGGCCCGGCCTTTCTCGACCGCGCGCACGCCCTCGGGCCCAAGGGCGGGACCGGCTTCGGCGTGCTCGCGCTCCTGCAGTTCCTCGCGTCGCTCGAGGGCTGATCCCCGTCAGCGCGCCGCCCCCGCGTCGTGTCGACCGGCGCGGGGCGCGCGGTGCAGCACCACCCCTTCGCTCAGCAGCACGCGGTCTACCCCGTGCGCGTCGGCGTGCGCCGCGAGCAGCGCGAGGTGCTCCGGCAGCGCGCGCGCGAGGACCAGCGCCTCGCCCCCGCGGAGCACCTCCACCCGGTCGCCCTGCTGCTGCACCCGCATCCCCGGCGCGGGGTCCACGCGGCGCTGGGAGCCGCTCACCACCAGCGCGTGGTCCAGCGGGATGTTCGCGGGGATCGTCGCGTTCGCCCGCCACGTCTCGCCCCCGTCGGCCGAGGCCCGCGCGCGGTCGGCGGTGGTGACCATCACCCAGCGGCCCGCGCTCGCGATGCGCACGCCCTCGCCGCGGGTGACGTAGCTCCAGGTGCGCCCGCCGTCCTGCGTTGACATCACCCACCCGTCGGCGCGCACGAAGACCCCGCGCGCGGCGTCGACGAAGACCCCGCGCTCCACCGTGCGGCCGTGCACCGTGGGCGCGAGGCGCCAGCGCGCGCCGCCGTCTTCGGTCCACCAGATGCCCCCGCCCACGCGCCACGCGACGTCGCGCGAGAGAAAGCCCCCCGCCCCCGCGCCCGCGCCTGGCTCCGCCCGCAGCGGGGTGATCAACGGGCGCCACACGCCCCCGAGGTCGCTGGAAATGAACGCCCCGCACGTAGGGCCGAAGGCCACCACCCGCTGGTCGTCGATCACCCGCAGGTGCTCGCAGTCCATGGGCGCGTGCACCTCGCGGTCGCCGATGCGCGCCCGGCCGCGGTCGACGCACACCCGCACGCCCCCCGGGGTCGAGCCGCAGTGCGGCAGAACCGCTTCTCCTGCAGCGAGATCGCTCGCCTGTCGGGCCGCGCGCTGCGCCTTCGCGTCGTAGTCCGCGCGCTCCCACGCGTGGCCGCCGTCGAAGCTCCACGAGCGCGGCAGCGGGTCGACCCCGGCCTCGATGCCCCCGCGCCACCCGAGGCAGCGCACGCGCACATCGTTGCCCTCGAGCCCGATGGCGCCGAGGCGAAACGCGCGCCAGCTGCGCCCGAGATCATCGCTGCGGTGGTGGAAGAAATCCACGCCCATGCGCGCGCGGGCGATGAGGGTGTCGCCGCAGAGGTCCACGCGGTCGGCGCGCTCGCCGGGCAGCGTGCGCGGGCCCTCGAAGGCCCGGCCGTCGACGCTGGACCAGAGCTGCGTGGGCGACGCGACGAAGACCGTGCGCTCGTTGTCGGTGAACACCCGCGCCTCGGGGCCCGCCGCGGGGGGGAGCGTGAGCGGGGTCCAGCGGTCGCCGTCGTCGCGGCTGAGCATCACCCGCGGGGCGGCCGGGGACTCTCCGGTGCCCTGCGCGATGAGCGCGAGGGTCTCGGCGCGCGACATCCGCGAGACCTCGGGCGCCGCGAGGCGAACGGTCTCCCCCAGCGGCGAGGACCAGCTCCGCCCTTCATCGCGCGAGACGCACACGGTCTCGGCGGTGGTCGCCACGAGCGTTCTGCCGCGCGCGCCGACCGCGATCACCCCGCGCAGCGCGGGACCCGGGCGCCACCCCACCGCCCGCCATCCCGTCGCGATCTCCAAGGGCCGCAAGGGGTTGCAGCGCGCGGCGTTCACCTGCGCGCCGACCCGCGGCGCTCCCGCGTCGCGCGGACGCACCTCCACCGTCGGGAACGGCGGCGGCGGCGGCGCGACGTCGGCCCGCTGCCCCGTGCGGTCGCGGGGGCAGCCCGTGCACGCGAGAGCGAAGCTGAGCAGGGCGGCGAGGCGGGTCATCGTAGAAGGGCGTGCACGCTATCACCGCCGGCCCCCCGGTGGTCGCGCGCGCCGCGGGATGTTGTAGCCTCGGCGCCATGCGTACCCGCCCCCTCGCCGCCGTGCTCTCCGTGCTCTGCGCATGCTCCTCGACGCCCGCACCCGCCCCGGGCGACGCGTCCGCCGCCGACGCCCCGCGCGTCGACGCGGCCGTGGACGCGCCCTCGACCGCGGGCGCCACCGTGCGATTCGCCCTGCCCGCGCGGGGTCTCCCGCAGCCCGGCGAGGTCCCCTTCCCCTCGGACCTCTACCTTCGCGGTGACCCCGACGGGACCCTCACCGACCTCCTCGACGACTGGTCCCTGCTGGGGGTGGGGTCGAGCGCGTCGGGGCAGGGCAGCTTGAACGACGGCTACGGCGCCATCGACGGCTTCGCGCGCAACACCGGCGGGCTCTTCGTGATCGACGGCATGGGCACCCCGACCCCGGCGATCCTCCCGGCGACCACGGGCACGCGCGACCCCGACGCAGCCTACGCGATCATCGACATCGACGCGATGTCCCCCGCGCGGCTCACCTGGGTGCCCACCGCCGCGGGCTACGTCGAGCGCTTTCGCACGCTCAACGTGCAGCCCGACGGCGTGGTGCTCGAGCCCGGTCGCCGCTACGCCGCGGTGGTCACCACGCGGCTCGCCACCAGCGCGGGCCCCCTCGGCGCGCCCCCAGCCTTCGCGCGCATTCGCGACCTCGCCGCGAGCGCGCGCATGACCCCCGCGGAGCAGCTCTACGGCGCCGCGGTCGACGCCGTGGTCGAGGCCGGCATCGCGCGCGACCGCATCGCGGGCCTCGCGGTGTTCACCACGCAGAGCGCGCACCGGCAGCTCCGCGCGACGCGCGACGCGCTCGTGGCGGGCACCTACGGCCCCGTGCCCCAGCTCAACACCAACGCCGCGATGGCCATGCCCTACAGCACCGCGCGCTTCGGCGCGGGCGACAACATGGGGTGGACCGCGACGCTCACCGCGTGGCTCGGCACCCCCGCGCGCGACGCGATGGGGCGCGACCTCCCGGGTGAGCCCCACAGCTCCGAGCCGCCGACGACGGGAACGCCCCACGACGCCCTCGGCGCGGTGATCACCGGCACCTTCGTCTCCCCCGAGTTCCGCCGCCCGTGGACCGGCTCTACCGCGCGCACCGACGGCACCATCTCGACCGACGCGATGGGCGCCTTCGTGGTGGTCAACCGCGACAAGACCCTGCCCATCACCCTCGCCCTCCCGCGCACCCCGCCCCCCGCCGAGGGCTGGCCCGTGGTGATCTTCGGCCACGGCCTCGGCGGCCAGCGCAAGCAGCTCCTCGGCGTGGCCAACGAGCTGGCGCGCAGCGGGATCGCCACCGTCGGCATCGACACCGCGAGCTTCGGCCAGCGCGCCACGAACGCCGCGGCCGACGCCACGTCGCTCTTCGGCACCCGCGGCACCTACCGCGGCCCCGACGGCCTCCCCGACGAGGAGTTCTACGACAACACCGACTTCTTCGGCGGGCTGTCGAACATCCTCGCGCTGCGCGACAACATCCGGCAGACCGCGCTCGACTACGTGCAGGTGCGCAGGCTCCTGGGCAACCCCGCCCTCGACCTCTCCTTCGCCGCGGCGCAGTACCCGGGCGCCACGCTGCGCTTCAACCCCGCGCGCGTGGGCTACATCGGCAACTCCCTGGGCGGGATCATCGGCACCGTCTTCGCCGCGGTGGAGCCCACGGTGAACCCCTTCGTGCTGAACGTCCCCGGCGGCGGGCTCATCACCGCGCTGGCCACCGACTCGCCCTCCATCGGGTCGAGCCTCAACACCGCGTCGACGATCATCTTCGGGTACCCCAGCACCGCGGCGGTGAACCGCTACCACCCGCTGCCCGCGCTGCTGCAGGGCGTGCTCGACGGGGGTGACCCCACGGCCTTC
>JBILLI010000731.1:0-3880 GCA_044376155.1 Polyangiales bacterium | reverse complement strand
CCGGTCGGGCAACGTCGACGGCCGGGAGGTCTGACGGGACGGAGGCGATGTCGCGCGGCGAACCCGCGTCGAGACGTCCCGCGTCGGGGGGCTGCGAGGCTCCGCCCTCACACGCCGAGAGGTGCATCGCCCAGGCCGAGAGGAACAGGATGCGCGGCGAGCGACCCACGCCGGCGTTGTCGCACCCGCGAATCTACAAGTCGAGGATCACCCGTGCGCGCAGGCCCTGCGGATCTTTCGCCACGCCCAGCTCGTGCCACGTCACCGCCTTCACGGCGGTGCGCACGCGGTGTCGCGACTCCTCCAGCGGCTCGCCCAGCACGACGGCGTGGACCTCGTCGTCGTCCCGCAGCACGGCCACCCGATGCGGCGCGAAGCGCTCCCCGTCGAAGGCGTAGAGGCACTCCGAGAGGAAGGTCACGAGCCGCGCCTCATCGTCGAGGTCCGCGGCGTCGACGCGAAGCGGGAGCAGCGTGGTGGGTCTCACCGACGCGGGGTCGACGATCACCGCCCCGAGCGCCTCGGCGGCGGCGGCGAGGAGGTCGGCGCGATCCAGGGCGATCACCTCGAAGCCCTCGTCGGCGGTGTGCGAGAGCACCGCGGTGCGGAACCCCTCGGCGAGCGAGCCCGCGATCACGGGGCCGGGCGCCGCGCGTGCAGCCGGGCGTTCCGCCAGGCGGGCGCCCTCCGCGTCACGGGCGTCGGGGTGCAGCGCGAGGAGCGGCGCGAGCGCGAAGGGCCGCGTGGTGAGGTCCGCGTGGGGCACCCGCAGCCCCTCCCGCTCCAGGGCCTCGCCGTCGTGCCACAGCACGTCGACATCGAGCGTGCGCGCGCCCCAGCGGACCCGTCGCTCCCGCCCCAGCGCGGTCTCGACGGACAGCGCCGCGTCGAGCACCTGGTCGAGGGAGCGATCGGTGCGCACCGACACGGCGGCGTTGAGGTACGACGGCTGGGGCGGGCCCAGCGGCGCCGTCTCCCACACCGGAGACCCGCGCATCGCGGCGTCGTCGAGCCGGTGGCCGAGCAGCGCCGCGCCCGCCCGCAGAAGCGATTGCCGCCCCCCAAGGTTGGCGCCCAGACCGAGGACCACATCGCGCGTACGCATCGGTCGCCACGCATACCTCACGCGGAGCGCGACGACGGAGCGCTTTCCGCGGGCGCCGCGTCGGGTCGGGCGAACCAGCCGCGAAAGCGGGCGATGACCTCGTCGAGCTCGGCGTCACTCGGCGGTGCGAGCAGGTGCTCGATGCCCAGGCCGCGCAGCGTCGCGAGGGCGAGGTGCACCGTCGGGTCGTCGGCGTCGCGGCCGAGCATCACCGCGAGCGCGCGCCGCTGATCGCGCAGAAGCTCCAGCAGCGCCGCGCGAACGGCGTCGTCCTCGTCGGCCTCGGCGAGCATCGCCACCAGGAACCGCGCGCGCCTTCGGTCGCGCAGGAGGATCCGCACGACATCGCTCAGCAGCCGCTGCCCCTCCTCGGGCGGCAGCGCCAGCCGGGCCGCGACCACCCGCTCGAACTCGCCCCGCGCGCTCTCCGAGAGACGCGCCAGCACCGCCGTGACGAGGTCGCGCTTGTGCGGAAAGTAGTACGTCAGGTGCCCCTGCTGCAGCCCCGCCTCGCGCGCCACCCGGACCTGCCCGAAACCCTTGGCGCCCCGCGCCTCCAGCACCCGAAGGGCGGCGTCCACGATCCTGCTCCGCGCGTCGTCACTCACCTCGACGGTTGGACAACGACCCGCGTCCGCGCGCAACCGCTTGACGGCGGTTCTTTGTACACATACAAACGTCGCCCATGAGACACCCGCTGTGCGTTCTGCTGCTCGCTCTGGCCTCTTGCGGTGGTTCGTCGGCCTCGCCCGCCGACGCCGCGACCGACACCCCCGGCAGCGCCGCGACCGACGCCGCGACCGACGCCGCGACCGACACCTCGGCCAATCTGCGCGACGCGCGGTACTGCGAGGTCCTGGCCGGCACAGTGAGCGGCGGCAACGTCGCGCTCGACGTGTACAACACCGCCGGGCTCAACGACTGCCCCGACGCCGCGTGGCGCGCGCTCGACGTCGCGGCGCTGCGCACCGAGCTGGCGCAGCCGGTGGTGGTGCTGAACGGTCCGCGTCATTGGACCGTCGACGCCTTCGAGGTGGCGGTGCTGCAGAACCCCCAGGTGCGGGTGATCGGCGGCATCGCCATGCGCCTCGCGGGCCGCATCGAAGTCCCGCTCGCCGTCGCGATGCGGGGTTCGGCGCCCTACGGCTTGCAGACCGTGCGACGCGACTCTCGCGTGCGCTTCAACGCGGGACAGCGGGTCTTCGAGCTCACCGACCCGGCGGGCGCGATCTACGTGATGCAGTCGTACAGCCTGCAGATGCGCCCCCAGACGCTCGCGTCCCTGGAGGGTCTGGGCGCGGCCCTCACGCTCCCCACGGACTGGACCTTTCGCACGCGGGTGCTCACCGAGGCCCTGCGCGTGACCGCGGAGGGGGGCTTCGCGACGGTGACCACCGACAACTTCGGCAACACGTACCAGCGCTGGCAGGCCCCGCGCTGACCCCAACGGGTGCTATGCCTCGGGGGCGATGTCGCGGCGCACGCTGCACAACCCTGGCGCCCCGATCCGCCTGAGCCTCGCGGGCCTGGACCTCACGGCCTTCTCCATCTCCGGCCTCGCGACCTATGTGCTCGCGCCCGCGTTCGACGCGTGCTTCGACCTCGGGCACTGCGACCTCGAGGGCGCGAAGCTTCGCCACGTCTTTCTCTCGCACGTGCACCAGGACCACGCGGGCGGCGTTCACCGGCACCTCTCGCTCCGGTCGATGACCGGCGCCTCTCCCTCGCACATCTACTGCCCCGACGAGAGCGTCGACGACCTTCGGGCCATGCTCCGCGCGTGGTGCCACCTCGAGCGCCGCGACCCGCCGGACCTCGACGAGATCGTTCGCCCGCTGCGTCCGGGGGATGACATTCCCCTCGGCCGCCTCGCCCACGTCGAGGTCTTCGACGTGCGGCACCGCATCGCCTCGCGAGGGTTCACCCTGGTCGAGCACCGTCGCGCGCTGGCGCCGGCGTGGGTCGGCCGCCCCGGCGCCGAAATCGGCGAGGCCGTGCGCGCGGGCGAAGAGGTCTACGTCACCCGCCCCCGGCGACGACTCACCTACGTGGGCGACAGCACCATCGAGACGCTGCGCGAGCAGCCCGCGCTCTCCGACTGCGACGTGCTCTTCCTCGAGGCCACGCACCTCCCGGGCACCCCCGTGGAGCGCGCGTGGGCCTGGGGCCACACGCACCTCGACGAGCTCGTGGCCCTCTTTCACGCCGACCCCGCGCTCCTTCGCGCGCGGCACATCGTGCTGAAGCACTTCAGCGTGAAATACGCCCCCGACGACATCGCCCGCGCCCACGCGGCGCTGCCCGACGGTCTGCGCGAGCGGGTCGTGATGCTTGCTTGACGACGTCGCCCCGAGGGCGGGACAACCTTCGACCTCATGGAGCGGGTGTTCATCACGGGCGTCGCGGGATTCATCGGCCACCACCTCGCCATCGCCTGGCGACGTCGCGGCGCCGAGGTCGTCGGCCTCGACAACTTTCGCACCGGTCGACGCGAGAACCTCCAGGCGATCCGCGACGCGGTGGGCGAGGAGGGATTCACCTTCGTCGAGGGGAGCATCACCGACCTGCCCACGCTGCGCGCTGCGATGGAGGGCTGCCGGGCGGTGCACCACCTCGCCGCGCAGGTGAGCGTGCCCGAGTCGATGGAGTCTCCGCGGGAGTGTGTGGAGATCAACGTCGGCGGCACCCTCAACGTGCTCGACGCGGCCCGCGCGAACGGGGTCTCGCGGGTGGTCTTCTCGTCGAGCGCGGCGGTGTACGGCGATGATCCGCGGT
>JBILLI010000124.1:0-13981 GCA_044376155.1 Polyangiales bacterium | reverse complement strand
GGCTCCACGTGGGGTGTGGGGGTGTCGATGTCGGCCTGCGCCAACGGCGGCGTTCGCGGCGCGGTCGGGTGCGGCGGCTCGCTCGCGCCCATCGGCGGCGCGTCGTTCCAGATCAGCTTCCCGCGCATTCGCATCGGCTGGATCGAGATCGCGCCGAGCATCTTTCGAAGGGAGACGGGCAGTGGCTGCTGAACACAACACTCACCGCGCGCGCCTCACGGCAGCACTCGCGCTCTGCGCCCTCGCGGGCTGCGCCTCGTCGCCGTCTCTGTCGACCGACGCGTCTGCGCCCGTCGACCGGGGCGCCCCGGTTGATGCCGGTCCGCTGGTCACCCCGACGGGGCTCACCGCGCAGGACGGCGGCGCCCTCTTCGCGCTCAACACCACCGACCGGGTGATCACCCTCGCGGTGGAGGGCGACGGGCAGCATCAGCTCCAGGGCGTGCTCACCGACGAACTCGGGCGGCGCGAGCTGCGCTACGTCGGCGCCGACGGTCGCGCCGAGGTCCTCGCGCCGTCCGACTGGAACCTCCCGCCCGCGGCGGCGGTGGTCCGCGGCGGGAGCGTGATGGCCTGCTTCAACGTGCTCACGGGCGGGCCGTCGTCGAACACCGCGGGCGCCATGCCCGATCCGTCGCGGTCGATGGTCCTTCGCTGTCGGGTGCGCACGGCGCAGGGGTGGGGCGCGCCCACGGACCTGCCCGTGACCACCCGCGGCGCCTGGGTGCAGCGCGTGGTCGCCCGCGAAGACGGCGGCTTTCGCGTGCTGATCTACGGCGACGACGGCTTCTTCATCGCGCCCCCGAGCGCGCACCACGGCATCTACGACGCCACCTGGACCGACGGTCGCTGGAGCGACGTGCGCTTCGTGATGCCCGCGCCGCAGGACTGACGCCCTGTGGTAGACACCGCCGCCGTGATGATCCAACGAGAGACCCACGGCGCGGTGGCGGTGCTGCGCCTCGCCCACGGCAAGGTGAACGCCCTCGACCTCGAGCTCTGCGACGCCCTCGCCCTCGCGCTCCGTGATGAAGACCGCACCGACAGCCGCGCGGTGGTGCTCACCGGCGCCGGCCGCGCGTTCTCCGCGGGCGTGGACCTCAAGCGCCTCGCCGACGGCGGCGCCGACTACGCCCTGCGCTTTCTCCCCGCCCTCGACGCGATGTTCTGCGCGGTGCTCGACCTCTCCAAGCCGCTCATCGCCGCGGTGAACGGACACGCCATCGCCGGCGGGTGCATCCTCGCCGCGGGCTGCGACCACGTGATCCTCGCCCGCGGGAGCGCGCGCATGGGCGTCACCGAGCTCGCCGTGGGCGTGGCCTTTCCGGCCCTGCCCCTCGCGATGATGGCCGCGCGCGTGTCGCCCGCGCAGCTCCGCGCGATGGTCTACGGCGCGGAGACGTACCCCCCGGAGGAGTGTCTCGCGCGGGGCCTCGCCGACGAGCTCTGCGCGCCGGAGTCGTTGCTGCCCAGGGCCCTGGAGGTCGCGACCAGGCGCGCGGCGGTGCCCGCGGCGGCGTACACGCTCACCCGAAGGTCCTTCGCCGAGCCCATCTACGAGGCCGTGCGGCGGCAGCGCGCCATCGACGAGGCCGCGTCGGCGACGTGGTCGTCAGACGAGACCCTCGCGGCCGTGCGCGCCTACCTCGCCTCCCTCGCCACGCGGGCCTGAACGCTCTCGCGCACGCACCGCCGGAACCACTTCTGCGCCGGGTCGTCATGCAGCCGCGCGTGCCACACGAGGTGCGTGGGGAAGCCCGGCAACGGGATGGGCGGCTCGAAGAGCGCCAGCGGCAGCGTCTCGGCGAGGGACTCCGCGAGGCGCGCGCCCAGCACCCCCACGAGGTCGGTGCGGGTGACCACGTGCGGCGCCACGAGGAACTGCGGCACGGCCAGTGACACCCGACGCTTCAGCCCCTGCTGCGCCAGCGCCGTGTCGACCACGCCGCCAGGGCGCCCGCGCGGGGCGATGAAAATGTGCCCCACCGAGACCCAGTCCTCCAGGGACATCGCTCCGTCGCGCAAGAGGGGATGACCGCGCCGCGCGATGCCCACGAAGCGCTCATCGAAGAGCTTCCGTACGTGCAGCGCCGCGGGGATGTCGCCGAACATCGGCATCACCAGCGCGTCGACGTCGCCCCGCGCGAGCTGTTCGGCGGCGTTGTCGGCCACCGGGCGCACCCAGATGTCCACCCCGGGCGCCTCGCGCGCGACCCGCTCCATCAGCGTGGGGAGCAGCGCGTAGGCGCCGTAGTCGGCCGTGGCGAAGGAGAAGCCCCGACGGGCCGTGGCGGGGTCGAACGCGGCGGGCGGCGACACCGTGCGCGCGATCGCGGCCAGCGCGTCGCGCAGCGGGGCCTCGAGCGCGAGCGCCCGCTCCGTGGGGATGAGCCCCGACGTCGCGCGCACGAAGAGGGGATCTCCCAGGGCCTCGCGGAGACGCCCGAGGGCGTGGCTCGTGGCGGACTGCGAGAGCCCCAGCCGCCGTGACGCGCGGGTGAGGTGGCGCTCGGTGAGCAGCGCGTCGAGCACCGGCAGGAGGTTCAGGTCGAGGTCGCGTACATGCACGCGCTGCATGATGAACAGGAACACCATGTGTTGTACAGATGACCGCGGCGGACGCAGAATGGGTCTCGTCGACGCCGGGCGCGTCGCAGAGAGCGAGACGAGACGATGACGTACGTGGTGGCAGGCGTTTCGGGGAACACGGGCAAGGTCGCGGCGCAGGCGCTGCTCGACGCGGGGCAGAAGGTGCGCGTGCTGGTGCGCGACGCCGCGAAGGGCGCGGCCTGGGCGGCGAAGGGCGCCGAGGTGGCCGTGGCGGACCTCGGTGACACCGCGGCCCTCACGACCGCCCTGCGCGGCGCGACGGCGGCCTACCTCCTGCTGCCGCCCAACGTGGCGAGCGGAGACTTTCGCGCGTACCAGCGCCGCACCGGCGAGTCGGTGCTCGCCGCGGTGCAGCAGTCGGGCCTGGGGCAGGTGGTCTTTCTCTCCTCGGTGGGCGCGCAGCACGCCGCGGGCACCGGCCCCATCGCGGGGCTCTACCCCGTCGAGCAGGGGCTCAAGGCCCTGGGCATCGGCGTGACCGCGGTGCGCGCGGCGTACTTCATGGAGAACCTCGGCGGCTCGCTCTCGATGCTCCCGCAGGGCGTGCTCCCGAGCTTCACGCCCACCGACCTCGCCTTCGACATGATCGCCACCCGCGACATCGGGCTCGTCGCGGCCAAGGCCCTGCGCGAAGGGGCGAAGGGCTTCGAGGTCATCGAGCTCTCCGCGGCCCGGCGCTACAGCATGGACGACGCCGCCGCCGCCCTCACGGAGATCACCGGGAGCACGGTGAAGGCCCAGCAGTTCCCGCTGGACGCGATGGTGCCGACCCTCACCGGCTTCGGCTTCCCCGCCGACATTGCCGCGCTCTACCACGAGATGACCGGCGCGATCACCCGCGGGCACGTGGCCTTCGAGGGCGGCCACCGCCGGGTGCACGGCGAGACCGACCTCACGGCCGTGCTGCGCGGCATTCTTGCGCGCTGAGCGTTGACCCGGAGCGCTCCCCGGCGCATCCAAGCGTCACGGTGAAGCGTGGCGCGGCGTGGGTCGGGGTGATGCTCCTGGGCGGGTGCGCGAGCACCGTGTCGCCCGACGCCCCCGCGGCGTGCGGGGAGGCGGCGGCGCTTCGTCCGTTGCGCCCGCTCGCCAGCGAGCGCGTGAACACCCCGACGCCCACCTTTCGCTGGCGTGCTTCACCCGCGCTGCGCGACCTGACGCTCACGCACTGCATCGACCGCGCGTGCACCCGCGGCGCGGCCGAGGTGCCCGTCACCGGCGACCGCTGGACCCCGCCCGCCAACCTCCCGCCCGGCCCGCGCTTCTGGTCGCTGTCGGCCCGCGACGCGCGGGGAGGGCTCGTGCGCTCGGCGGTGCGCGCGGTGGTGATCCCGACGACGCGGGGCGCGTTGGGGTGCCTGCAGACCCTCATCGACTTCGACGGAGATGGGGTCGAGGAGCGCGTGACGGCGACCGCCGCGGGGGTGCGCGTGCGCTACGGGGGCGGGCGGGCCGACACCGTGATCCCGCCCACGGAGGGCCGCCTGGCGTCGCGATCTCCTTGCGCGCCAGGGCTTCAGGTGGAGTCGATGACCCTCGTGGCCGCGGGTGACCTCGACGGCGACGGGTACACCGACGCGGTGCTGCAAGAGCGTCGCGTGGAGGCCACGTGCCCCGCGCTCGACCCGGTGTACGTGCGGCGGTACGCGGTGTTCGGCGGTGGCCCCGGGGGGCTGCGCGAGGGCGCGGTGACGCTGCCCGAAGACCGCGCCGAGAACGTCTGGGTGTCGAGCCGGGTGGACCCCGTCGGGGACCTCGACGACGACGGCTACGCCGACCTCGCGCGGAGCCGCACGTCCGAGCTCCTCGGGCGGTGCGCGCCCGACTTTGGCACCACGGTGCTCTTCGGGGCACCGGGCGCGTGCCTCATCCCGAGCGCGTCGCGCATCTCGTCTCCGGGCGGCGCGACCGCGGTGTGTGACGTCGACGGCGACGGGGTGGAGGAGCTCGGCGCGCGCGACGCCGACGCGGTGTTCGCGATGTACACCGCCACCGATCGTCGGCTGCGTCCGCTCGGGCTGCCCGCGCGCTGCGGCGACGCGGAGCTGCACTTCTACGACCGCTGCATCCCGGGCGTGGAGCGCCCCGAGGCGGACCTCCGCCCGCTCGGCGACCTCGACGGCGATGGCCTCGGCGACGTCGAGAGCCTGCTCTTCGATCGCCCCGACGCCACGGGCCCGCGCGGCGCGGTGACCTTCTTCGGCGCGCCCGGCGGCTTTCGCGCCGACCACTGCGTGTTGCGTCCGTGACCTCTCGCAAAACCCCTGCGCCGCAGGGTGATCATGGCTTGCCAGGGAGGGTCCCGTGTGCGACCAATCCGAGACCCTCCGAGGAGCCTCCGTGCGATGAGCGACGGTCTGACGGTATCGGTCATCCTCTCGGCGCGGCGTGACGGCCGGGGCGGCGCGGCGCGATGAACGAGGGCGCCCCGCGACCCGTCTTCGCGGCCTTTGCCGAAGACTACCGTCGGCGCCTCCTCGCCGCGGTCGAGGCGTGGGACCTCGTCGCCCTGGAGCGCGTCGCGGCGCTGCTGGCCGACGCGCGGGCGCGCGGCGCGACGGTGCTCGTCGCGGGCAACGGCGGCAGCGCGGCGGTGGCGAACCACACCGAGTGCGACGCCTCGAAGGGCACACACGTCGAGGGCGCCCCGGCGCTCAACACCCGCTCGCTGGCCGCGAACACCTCGGTGCTCACCGCGCTGGGCAACGACTTCGGGTACGAGACGGTCTTCGCGAAGCAGGTGGAGTACTACGGCAAGGCGGGCGACGTGCTCCTGCTGGTGAGCTCCAGCGGCAACTCGCCCAACGTCGTCGCGGCCTGTCGCACCGCCCGCGCGCGCGGTCTGGTCACGGTGGCCTTCGTGGGCTTCGACGGCGGCGCGCTGCGCGACCTCGCCGACCACGTGCTCCACATCCCCGTCGACAACTGCGGCATGGTCGAGGACCTGCATCAGTCCTCGATCCACCTCATCACCCAGTTTCTCCGCCTCGCGTGGGACGCCGACCGTCGCGCCGCGAGCGCGGGGTGATCGCGCGGTCGGTGTGGAAAGCGCGCGCAGAACGCGGTACGCACGTCGGGCTGTGTCGTTCGCGCTGCGCCTCGCGCTGGGAGTGCTGCTCTTCGGGTCGTCGGCCGCCGCGCAGACGTCCCCCGCGATGCCGTCGCGGCGCGTGGGCGTGCACATCGGGCTCAACGGCACCCTCACCGCCGACCTCGCGCTGGGGCGCTTCTTCTACGGCGGCGTGAGCACGCAGCTCACGGGCCTCGCCGCGCTGGCCGAGCCGCAGCGCAACTACGTGGTCTCGGCGCTGGTCTTCGCGGGCGTGGCGCTGCCCCTCGTGGAGCGTGAGAACCTGCGGCTCACGGCCGACATCACCCCCTCGGTGGGGTGGCTCTACAGCGCGCCGGTGAACATGGTCTCGGCGGGCCTGCTCGCGGGCGTGCGCCTCGTGCACCGCTCGGGCTTCACCGCGGCGCTGCGCCTGCCGCTGGTGGGCTACGCGGGCTCGCCGCAGGTGCCGCGCGGGAGCCTGTATTACTACTACATCACCGCGATCCCGACGGCGCCGCTGCTGACGCTGGGCTACACGTTCTGACCGCGGGCGCGTGAGGGTCCGCGGCGCGGCATGGCAGGGGTGAGTCATGGGCATCAACATCGCATTCTTTGCGACCCGACCCGGTGACCTGCGCGCATGGGCGCTCGCGCGTCTGCCGTCCTGGTGGTCCGCCTGGGTGGGGGCAGACCCTGCGATCACGATCCCGCCGCCGACGTCGGACGCGTGGCACCACGTCGAGCCCTTCGACCGTCTGGCCGAGATCGTGGATCGCGTGCGCCCCGAGAGCCCGCCGGGCCCGGGGGGGCGCTTCTTCGAGAGCGATCGCCCGACGCGCGCGGTGTTCGGCCGTGCCCTGCGCCTGCTGCGATCGGGCGAGGCGGCGTGGGAGGCGCGACGCCCCCGCGAGGCCGCCGTGATGGAAGACCTCGTGCGCCACCTGCTGCGCGACACCGACTACCACCAGCGACATCCGTTGCGGGGTGATCCCGTGGCCGCCGCGCTCGCGCCCCTCGGGCCCGCGCACGCGCTCGGCGGCGACCTTCACATGCGGTGGCGTCAGCTTCCGCGCCCCGCGATCCTTCCTGTGCGCGCCTCGCCTGCGCTACGGCGGCTGTGGGCCATGCTCTTCGCCGGGCGCACGGTGGCGGTGGTGAAGCCCGAGCACGCGGGCGCGTGGGGAGGGGCGTCGGTGGACGACTGCGCACCCGACCACTGCGACTACGTGTTCGGGTGGTGGTCGTTCGACGAGTGCGGCGCGCTGCTGTCGGAGCTCGAGGCCATCGCGGGCGAGCCGCTGTTGCCGCAGCCCATCACCGACTCCGAGCGACGGTGGCTCGTCGACCTGAGGAAGCGCTTCGGCGAGGCGATGTGGGCGCAGGCGAGCGCGAGTCTCGAGCGACGCGCGAGCGAGTTCATTCCCTACGAAGACGCGATGGGTCTGCACGTGGTCCACGAGGTGGCGACCGATGCGCGCGCGATGGGCGCGGGCCTGGGGTTCTTTCTCCGCTGAGGCACCGCCCGCGCGGCGAGTGTCGCGTCTGCCTCTACCCGCTCACCGAGGTCCTCCCTCGGGGAGACGACGTCGCCGCGGGCGGGGGTGCACCACCCGCTCGGCCTCGTGCGCGAGGGCGGCGAGGTCGGGCGGCGCGCTGCCCAGAAACGCTTGAATTCCAGCCTCGGACGCAAGCCTCAGGGAGCCCTTGCGCGTGCCCGTCTGCCACAGCGCCCACGCGAGGGGCGCGCCCCGCGCGAGCTCGCCGCGCGACCGCAGCGCGCCGAAGCGCACCACCTCGCGCAGCGCGTCGGCGAGGTCGTCGTCGCGCAGCCCCGCGAGCACACCCCGCGCGCGGTCGGGCTCGCGTCGGGTGAGCGCGTCGCGCAGGCCGTCGATGCCCTCGTCGCGCGGTGTCACCCTGGGACGCGCGACGTCGTGGCGTCGCAGCTTGCCCACGAAGCCCGCACCCAGCACCGCGTGGGCCACGGACCACGGCGCGTCGGTCGCGTGCAGCGCCCGCGCCGCGGTGAGAAAGACCAGGCACTGCCCGGCCTCCAGCGCGTCGCGCACCAGCGCGCCCCGTGCGGTCGGGGTGAAGCCCGACAGACGCGCACACGCCGCGTCGCAGAGCGCGTCGAGCACCGCGCGGGGTGATGCGCCCTCGGAGAGCGCCACGAGCACGGCGTGCACGGCCTGGGCCTCGGACACGCAGACGTCCCGGCAGAATCCGTCGGGATCCCGCAAGCCACCGTCACCCGTGGGCAGCGCGCGGACCTGCGTGAGGGCGCGACGGGTGGAGTGCCACGCGGGGAGGTCGCTCGGCGCGTACGAGGCGCCCAGCGAGACGGCGAGTCCCGCGGTCAGCGCGCGGGTGAGCTCGGGGGAGAGCCGCGGCGAGAGCGCCGTGAGCGCGGCGATGCGGGGCAGGGCGGCGCCGAGGTCCCAGAGCTTGAGCGACGCGAAGGGGAGCAGCCACGCGCGGGCCACGGCCTCGCCCGAGACCTCGTCGGGGAGCCCGAGCACCCGGGACTGCGCCTCGCGTCGGCGCTCGTCGAGGAGGTCGAGGAGAAAGGGCTCGACGTCGTCCAGGGTGCATGGCGTGGACGCGGGGACGGGGCGAGGCGCGCGACCGGCGCAGTGCTCGATGACCGCGCTGGTGATCACCGCATGGCGCTCGGCGCCGGTGATCACCCCGGCGTCGCACAGGGACTGCGCGGCGTGCGCGGCCGTGAGCGCGTCGGTCACGCCCTCGGGGGCGCGGGCGGCGAGCGCGCCGAGGCTCTCGGAGACCGCGCGGGTGGGCGTTCCGGTGAGCGCGTCGAGGCGCAGCGCGTCGCGCACGGCGCCGTCGCGGGCGCCGCGATGGAGCGCGCGCTGGAGGTCCCGCGCGGCGCGGGTGATGCGCGGGCGGAGGTCGGGCGCGAGGTCGACGAAGACCTCGCCGTGGTGCACCTCGCTGGGGTAGCGCAGGGTGCCCTCGTCGCCCGCCACGCAGTCCCCCGTGTCGAGGGCGAAGCGCCAGTTGTGCCACGCGCAGGTGAGGGTCCCGTCGCGCACGAGCCCCATCGAGAGGGGATGGCCCTCGTGGGGGCAGCGGTCGTCGAGCACGTCCACCGCGGCGCCCCGGCGGACGCAGACCAGCACGGTGCCGTCGGGGGCCACCACGCGCTGCGCACGCCCCTCCGCGAGGTGGCTCAGGGGGCAGATGGAGATCAGGCGCGCGATCATGGCGCTTCGATACTCCGGGCGCGCCTTCGGGTGCACGCGTGTTGCCCAAGCGCGCGGTCCCTGCAACGGAGAGCGGGGGGGTCAGTTCGGCGTGAACCGGATGCGGGTGCTCGCGGTCACGGTGGCGCAGGTGGTCATCGAGGCGTAGCCCGGGCACACCGCCACGGCCTGCGTGCCCTCAAAGTTCTCGATGCCCACGGAGGGGAAATAGCCCCCCGGCGCGGCGACGAGGCTGTTGTAGACGAAGTCGATGGTGTTGCTCCCTTCGTTCAGGCGCACCTGAAAGGTGAGCGGGCCGGCGCCGCCGGAGTAGTACGTGGCGCTGTTCCACTGGAGGATCCGCTGGCCTCTGGGAGGGTTCCGCCGGTGGTGGTGAAGGCCGTGCCGTCAAAGTTGAGCGCGCCGTTGCTGCTGATCGTCGCGGTGGTCACCGCGCGGCCCCAGTAGCGAAAAGTCGAGAAGGGCAGCGTCGCCGTCGCCACGCGGTCGTCGACGTTCGTCAGCACGCGCGCCATGTCGGGCAGCGCGCAGGCGTCGGTCCAGGTGAGCGTTGGGGTGCTGCGGGTGTATCCCCCGGTGGTCGCGGCGCACGTGCCGGCGTTGCAGGCCTGCCCGCTCGGGCACGCGTTGTTGCAGCGGCCGCAGTGCGCGGGGCTGGTCTGGGTGTTCGCGCAGACGCCGCCGCAGTCGACCTCTGGCGCGGTGCAGGTCGGGCCAGACATGGTGAAGGTCGCGCTGCAGAAGCCCGAGACCTCGTCGCCAGCGCTGCGGAACTGCGACGCGCCCTCGTGGTGGAAGAACCATCGCCCCGACCCGGGGTGCACGGAGATCGCGCACATGTCTCCGAGGTTCGAGAAGGTGCCTACGGTGGTCGTGGCGCGCGTCGAGACGCGGGTGCGGGAGATCGTGACGGCGCTCGACACGTAGACGAGGTCCGTCTCCGCGCCCTGCGTCTCGGCGATGCCCCAGAGCCCGCCGAGCTCGCACGCGGCGTACTGGGGGAGGATCAACGGGCCGAGCGAGCGCACCTGCCCGGTGATGAGGTTGATGTCCCAGAGCGTGGCGGAGTCCCAGACCACGGCGCGGTCCCAGCCTGCGAAGAAGCCCGCGCCGGGGCGGAGGGTGATGGGCTGCGTCAGGGCGATGGGTGCGCCGGCGGGAAGCCCCGTGGAGGTATCGACGATGGCGAAGTGCGTGGCGGTGCCGCCGGTCTCCACCGGGACCGGCGTGGCGTTGGTGCTGAAGACCACGAGCTGACCGGTGCGGAGGTTCGAGGTGATCCAGTCGAGGCGGATCGGGACCGCCGCGGTGGTGAGCGAGCTGGTGTTGATGCTCACCGTCGCGGTGTCGCCGCCGACCACGAGGAAGCCGTTGAGCGCCGCGAGGGGGCCGCGGTCGTCACCCGA
This sequence comes from Polyangiales bacterium, assembly GCA_044376155.1. Classification (GTDB taxonomy): domain Bacteria; phylum Myxococcota_A; class Polyangia; order Polyangiales; genus JAWKRB01. The sequence goes on along the minus strand of JBILLI010000124.1, from coordinate 3,686 downwards.
CGCGACGCTGTGGTCGACGGTGGCGCAGCCCGACGTGAGCAGGGACGACACGCGGAAGTTCGCCGTCTGGCCGCCGCCCCCGGCGCAGACGCCGGCGACGCAGGATTGCCCCGCCTGACAGGTGTTACCGCACGCGCCGCAGTTCGCCGCGGCGCTCTGGAGGTTGACCTCGCAGCCGTTCGCGGCATCGCCGTCGCAGTTCGCGAAGCCCGCGGTGCAGTTCGCCACGCAGCGCCCGTCCATGCACGTGGTCGCCGCGTTCGGCGCCGGCGGGCAGGTCATGCTGGTGAACGCCGTGCCGGTGTCGTTGCAGCGACGGAGCTGCCCGTCGCCGTTGCAGAACGTGCTGTTGGCCATGCACACGATCGTGGCGCGGCACGCGCCGTCGGTGCACTGCTCGCCGCTCGCGCAGTTGACGTTCATGTACCCCGTGCCGTCGGGGGTGCACACGCGCCGCGCGCTGGTCGACGCGCAGGTCGCCGCGCCGGGCTCGCACACCCGGGGCGACTGGCATCGGCCGTCTGCGCAGGCCGCGCCGCCGGGGCACGGCATCTCCGCGCGGGACGCGCCGCGGGGGTCGCAGAGGGTGATCGCGTTGGCGCCGCTGCACGTTGCCTGACCGGGGGTGCACACCTGCGCGCGGCAGGTGCCTGCGTCGCAGAAGCGCCCCGCGCCGCAGCTCTCGTCGCCCGCACACGGCGTCGGGGGGACGTCGCCCTTCGTCACCGCGTCGGTGTTCACCGTTGCGACATCGTCGGCCGCGGGCACATCGAGGGGCGCCGGGCCGTCGGAGGTCACCGCGGCGCCGTCTTCGGTGACCGCGACGTCCACGGCGGAGGCGTCGGGGTCGAAGAACCCGCCGCCGCCGCCGCCCGCGCGGGGCGTGCACCCCATGGCGAGCACGAGGGAGAAGAGAAGCTGTCGGGAAGTCATGCGCGCTCCTACCACCGCCGCGGTCCCTGCGGGCGGAATCGGGCACGGTGTTCGCGCGAACCCGCGCGCGCTTCAAACGCCTGCGCGGCGTCGGTCAGGCGCGCAGGCGCGAGACGCGAGGGCGGGGTGAGCGCGGGGCGATCAGGGAGTGCGTCAACGACGGGGCGGGCTCGTTCGGAGCGGCGCTCCGCGCAGCGCGCTCATCGGCGGGGCGGCGCGTCCCGCGGGCGAACGGGACGTCGGGTGGGGGCGCGGTCGCGAGGGGGATCGTCATCGCGGCGTGGCGGAGACGTTCGGAGGCGTTCGCCCACGAGCCGCGCGCGGGCTCAGGGGTCGGAGAGCGCGTCGGCGGGGGAGGCGGCGGTCACGGCGCCCAGGATCCAGCGCCGAAGCCGGGCGGCATCGGTGCACGCGAGGATGGTTGCGCGGGTGCCCTCGTCGACGACGAAGCCCCGCGCGCTGAGCACGACGAGCAGTGCTTCGGCCTGACCCTCGGCCTTGCCTCGCGCTTCACCCTCGGCCTTGCCTCGCGCTTCACCCTCGGCCCTGCCTCGCGCTTCACCCTCCGCGGCGATGGCTTCGAGGGAGTCGTATCCCTTGCGTTGCAGGAGGTTTCGAAGCGCGACCTCGTGGGCGGCGTCGCGGTCGAAGAGGGCGACCACGGGGACGCGGTTCTGCAACACCCCGGGCGCTTCGAGCTCCTCGCCCGCGGCGAAGACCCGCATGGGCTTGCCCGCGGCGTGGACCTCGACGCGTCGCGGTCCGGTGAGTCGTACGACCCACACCCAGCGGGTGCCCGCGGCGAGGAACTCGTCGATCTTGGTGCGGAGATCGGCGCCGTCCTGCCCTTCGGCGGCGTACTCGACGACGAGCGGGGGCACCGTGGTGCTCCACCCCCGCTGCTCGGGGCCGATGCCCACGGTGACGTCGGGCGCGCGGAGGGTCTTGTCGGAGAGCGCGATGCCCGCGTCGACCCCCGCAGGCGGCGCGGCGGGATCGGTGTCGAGCACCACGAAGCCACGTCCGTTGGGTCCGCTCCCATTGCCCCCAGTGGGGAGGCACTGCACGGGGTGACCCTGGCTCAGCTCGTAGGGGTCACCGTCGCGGAGTTGGTCCACGCGAAAGGGGCCTGGGGCCGACAACGGGTACGGCATGGGCGCGAGGCTAGCACGCAGGCACGGGCGTGGCGCCGACGGTCGCCGATCGAGGGGTGCAGGGAGGGGCCTTCATCAGGGCTGATGAACCGCTTCATCAGGACTGATGAAGCCGTGTGGGGCGCACACGGCGGGGGGATGACCGAGATGCTGACGGACCCACGCTGGCGCCACCGCGCCCCGCTCCGTGTCCCGGTCGGCCGCGTTCCGCGCGCTCTTCTCACCCGACCTCCTCGGCGCTCTTGAAGCAGCGTCGGGCGACGCGCACCGGGCGCGCGGCCCGAGGCGAAGAGCAAGGCGCCCTCGCCGGTGGCTGCGCCGCGCTCAGATGCGCTGCCAGTACACCGAATGGATCATGGTCATGGCGAGTGTGCCGGACCGGATGGTGGTCATCGGCCCCCCGATGTCGAAGCGGTAGAGCCCTCGGAGGCTCGTCAGATTGGTCGGAAGGGTGAGCGTCCGGACGGTGCCGCTCCCCGCGACGGTCATCGTCCGCAGGCTGATCGAACGCCCCTGGTAATAGAGCCGAAGCGCCGGATAGGTGACACCCGAGACCGGGAGGCTGAAGGTGATGCGAAGGGAGGTCAGCGGGCTCGAACGCATCGGCCCATTCGGGGTGGTCGAGAGACCCTCGCTCACCATCACCACCTCCAGCGGGCGCGCCACGCCGCAGACGCTCGCGACGCACGGCGCTCCCGCGGCGCATGCATTGGCGCACGCGCCACAGTTCGCCACATCGGATGTGAGGTCGACGCACGCGGCCCCGCATGCGACTCGCGGAAGAGCACACGCGTCCGCGGGAGCGGTGCGATCCGTGGCGACGGGACGGTCGAGTACGGGCGTGTCGAAGGCGAACACGTCGGGCAACGACGGCGGCGCGTCGGGCAACGACGGCGGCGCGTCGGGCAACGACGGCGGCGCGTCGGGCAACGACGGCGGCGCGTCGGGCAACGACGGCGGCGCGTCGGGCGACGACGGCGGCGCGTCGGGCAACGACGGCGGCGCATCGATGGGCTGCGCGGTAGCGTCGACCGTGCCCGCGTCGAGAGGGCTCGAGGGCCGCTCACACGTCATCGTGCCGGAACAGAGGAGCGGCTCCGCACACGAAGGTGGAGTTCCCCGCGGGGAGGCGCAGCACGGAAGACCGAGAGAACCGCACGCTGGCAGCGGGGCGTCGGGCTCTGCGTCGACGGCGAGCGCACAGGCGGAGAGGATCGCCATCGCCGTGACGAGCGAGGCGCGCACCGTGCGGGGATTCATCGAGAACGCCATGCGTATACCAACGCATGAGACCCGCGGCTGTGCAACCGTGTCGAATCGCGCCTCGAGACGCGGGCGCTGCAAGGAGTGATCGCGAAGGCATCCTCGATGGATCCCGAGCGATCACGACGGCGCAGCGAGATGCGGATCGGCGGTGCAATTCGACACGGTTGCTCTGCGGAGGGTCGATACGACCTCGTCACTATCGTCGCGGGCGGTGGGGGATAAGCAGGGATCCGTACTTTCTGCAGTGTGGACTTGAATTCTCGTGGTCTCAACCGTCACCGCGAGCCCCCCCCCCCCGGCCCCCCCCCCCCCGGGCGGGGCGTTACCCCAAAC
>JBILLI010000730.1:0-3892 GCA_044376155.1 Polyangiales bacterium | reverse complement strand
GAGCTCGTCACCGCGCGCAGCGATGAGACCCTGCGGTCGGTCATCGGGAAGATGAAGTCCCATGGCATCTCGCAGATCCCCGTGGTGGACGGCGCGCAGATTCGCGGGCTCGTCTCGGAGGTGGACGTGCTGCGCAACCTCGTCTCGGGCGAGGCCCACCTCGAGGGCACCATCGACGGCATTCTCGACAACGACTACGCCACGGTGTCTCCCGACACCCGCGTGGAGCTTCTGCAGGGCGTGCTCGCCGACGCGAAGGTCGCCCTGGTCACCGATGGGCTCTCGCTCGTCGGGCTCATTTCAAAGATCGACGTGATTGATTACCTCACCCGTCGCGCGACGGACCTCAAGGTACCCTGATGACGACATGGCACATCGGTTGCGCGGGCTATCCCCGCCCGCGGGACCGTTATCTTCAGAAGCTCAACTACGTGGAGTACGAGCTCCGCGCGCCGCTCCCCGCCCCCAAGACCTTCGTGGCCAACCGCAAGGGCGCGCCCGAGGGCTTCGAGCACGGCCTCGTGGCCCCCGCCTCGCTGTGGGGTGAGCGCGACTGGCCCCTGCGCGACCCCGCCGCGGTGCGCTCGGAGATCGACCGCTTCGCGAACCTCTGCGACGCCCTCGGCGCGAGCACCGTGGTGTTCAAGACCCCCATGGCGATCTCGCCCGGGAGCGTCTCGCTCAAGCGCTTCGCCCCGCTGCTGGAGCGCGCGGCGAAGATCGCCGACACCGTGGTGTGGGCCCCCTCGGGGCTCTGGCAGCGCGACGACGCCGTGCGCTTCGCCGAGGAGTTCGGCGTGCTCGTGGCGTGTGACCCCCTGCGCGACGAGATGACCGAAGACGACGTGGTCTACGCCCGCCTGCGCGGCATCGGCGAAGACGCCCGGTACTCCATGTCGAAGCTCGAGGGCATCGCCGAGGCCCTCGACGGCGCGGAGCACGCGTACGTGGTCTTCGAGAGCGCCGAGTCGTGGCGCGAGGCCCTGGGCTTTCGCAAGCTCGTGGGCGAGCTCGGCGAGGACGACATCGACGAAGAAGACGCCCTCGAAGAGGAAGACGACGAAGAGGGCGACGGAGACGACGAGGACGAGGACGAGGGCTGATGCGCAACGTCGTCGTCGCGAGGGACCCGGCCGCCGCGCGGGCCGCGCAGTCGGTGGTCGAAGACGGCGCCAACGCCGTGGACATGGCCGTCGCGGGGGCGCTCGCGGGGGCCGTGCGGGCTTCGTCGTCGGCGCTGCTCGGGGGGTGCGGGCTGTTGGTGGTGGGCACCGGCATGGGGCGCCACTGGATCGATGGACGCCCCCGCGCGCCGGGCCTCGGAGAGGCGCGTCGGAAGACCCCCGAGAACCCTCCGGCGCATTGGGGGGCGGCGGTTCCGGGCTTCTTTCCGGGGCTGTTCGCGGCGCACGCGCGCTTCGGCTCCATGCCCCTCACGCAGCTCGCCCGGGCGGCCGCGGCGGCGGTGAAGGAAGAAGAGGGCTGGAAGGCGCTGAAGCCCCGCCTGGAGTTCATGGAGGCCGTGTCGCGGCAGGGGCTGCCGGGCATCGAGCGCACCGGGGTCATGCGGGCGGTGCTGTCGGCGGTGGGCCCCGCGGCCGATGGGCTGTTCACCGAGGATGACCTGGTGCCCGGGCCCGCGCCGGTGCGAGAGCTCGTGCCGTGTTGTGACGAGGGCTTCGAGGTCTACACCTTTCCGCGGAGCGTTCCGCGGTGGGGGGGCGCGTCGCCGGATCCTTTGCCCGCGCTCGGCGCCGACGCCGTGGTGACCTGCGACAAGCTTGGGGTGTTCTGCGCGGCCTCGTGGCTCGTGGCGCCCGAGGGGGTCGCGCTGGAGGGCGCGCCGGGGATCACCCTCGGAGACCTTCTCCCCCTGCCCCGCAAGGGGATCGCGCGGTGGAAGCCCGGGGGTTCGTTGCCCGTGCCCTTCGCCCTCGGGGTGTTCGCGCAGTCGTCGAACGCGTTCAGCGCCTTCGCCCTCACGGGCCGCGGTGACCTCGTGCGCCGCGGTGATGCGCTGCTCAACGCGCGCATGGAGGCGAGCGGTACCGCCGTGCGCGTGGGCGACGGCGAGGCGGGCGCGGTGTGGGACGCGAAGGCCCTCTGGGTGCAGCGCGCGCTGCAGGGCGATCGGGTCATCGGCGACGTCATCGCGGTGGAGTGATCCGTGCTCGCGGCGCTGCGCGCGGTGGTGCCAGGGCCCGAGGGTGACTTCGCGCGGTGGTCCGCGGGCATCGCCGCGGTGGCGGAGATGGTGCTGCGGCGCGCGGACCTCGGCGTGGGCGACGCGCGCTGGCGGATCACCGAGGTGGAGGGATACGTCTCCGCGCCGGGGCACCCCGACCCCTTCACCCACGCTGATGTGATGCAGAACTCCCTGGGGCGCTGGTACTTCCATCGCACCGGGGAGACCCACCGGGGCGGGAGCTTCAAGGGCGTGGACCTCACCTTCGGCGGCGACGGGGTGTGCGCGGGACTGCTCCTGCGCGCGGCGGTGACCGACCGCGGGGAGCGGGTGGACGGGCCGTCGCTGCTGGTCGACGCGATGCTCCGCGCGACGGGGCACGGCACGGTGTCTTCGCTCGCGCGGGCGTGTGAGGAGGGGGCGCACGACGCGCTGTCGTTGGTGCTGCGGGACGCACCGCGGGGGGACGCGGTGTATGCGGGTCCGCGGGTGGGGCTCTCGCTGCGGCGCGAGGTGAGCGCCGAGCGGGTGTTCTTTCTCCCGCGGCCGTATCGCTTCGTGGTGGACCCCCGGGGGGCGCGCAAGGGCCGCCTGCACCTGGCGCTGGGGATGCACCGCGAGGGGATGCCGGCCGACGCCATCGCGGGGGTCATGGGCGCGTCGCTGGCCCAGGTGCGCGCGTGGATCGACGCGTACACGCAGGGGCGGGGCGCGCGGGTGGCGGCGCTGCGCGAGGCGCAGGACGGCGAGGCCCTGTGCGCGTTGCTCGGGGCGTGCGACGCCGCCTTCACCCGTCGCGAGGAGTGCTAGAGTCCCGCGCACGATGGCCACGGTGCATGGTGCGAACGAGCGCCGCTGCAACAACTGCGGTGCCCCGACTTTTCCTGGTCTGGCGGCGTGTGACTACTGCCGTCACGCGTACCCCGGGGCGTCGCCCGGGCCGCGGTGCGTGGCCTGCGACGTGGTGAACGTGGCGGGGGCGATGTCCTGCGGGAAGTGCCGCGTGCCGCTGTCGCAGAGCTGCCTCTTCTGCGGGCGCGCGTCGCCCCTCGACGCGGCGTCGTGTCGGCACTGCCGCGAGGCCTTCGCGGGCGCCGCGGCGCGCAAGGCCCAGCGCGAGGCTGCGGTGCGGCACAAGCGTTACATGGAGCTCGCGGGCACCGGGGTGCAGGTCGCAGGCGCGGTGATCACCTCGGGGGCCGCGGAGGGCTTTCTCGACGCAGTGAGCGGGCTGCTCAAGAGCCTCGACGACTGATCCTCGGGATGGGGGTAACGTGCGCGCATGAGCGCGCTGCCGCCGGGGCCCGGGTCCCTGCCTGTTCACCTCCTGTACCGCTGGCTGAAGAATCCGTATCCCCTGATGGACGAGCTCCGTCGGGAGTACGGCGAGACCTTCACCCTGCGCATCGCGCTGCTGCCCACGATGGTGGTGCTCTCGAACCCCGAGCACATCAAGGAGGTCTTCGCGTCGAACGGCGATGACATGCACGCGGGCAAGATGGCCGCGGCGCTCCGCCCCTTTCTCGGCGCGCGCTCGCTGCTGCTGCTCGACGGGCCCGAGCACCGCTGGGTGCGCAAGCTGGTGCTGCCGCCGTTTCACGGCGAGCGCATGCAGGCCTACGGGCAGCAGATGATGGAGATCACCCAGCAGGCCATCGACGCGATGCCGCTGGGGAAGCCGTTTGCGATCCATGGTCCGATGCAGGC
>JBILLI010000728.1:0-3909 GCA_044376155.1 Polyangiales bacterium | reverse complement strand
CCTCGAGAATCTGGTCGTTGCTGCTCAGGCACACCTCCACCATCACCCCGCGCTCGCGCATGGTGCGCAGCAAGCCCTCGGCGTCGGTCTCGGAGAGCACGTCGATCCCGTGCCCGATACGCTCGGCGTGACCGACCTCCACCGCCCGTCGGATGTGAAAGGTGTTGTGGTTCGCGTACCCGGGCGGGAGGAAGCGCGGGGTGATCTCCCCCGCGTGCAGGGTGATGTGCAGCGGGCTGCGCCCCGTGAGCCGGTAGCGGGTGTAGAGCAGGTCGAGCATCGCCATGTGGAGCTCGTAGTTGCGCAGCGACGCGGGGTCGTCCTCGGGCGACGAGAGGTTCACCGCGACGAGCTGCGGCGTGCGCGCGGCCATCTCGAAGGCGCTGATGAGCTGCCCGAAGATCTGGTCGTTGCCCCCCGTGCGCGACACCTGCGCGACGAAGCGCACGCGCACACCGCAGGCGGGAGGCGGGGTCGCGCCGTCGCACCCGAGGGTCGCCCGGTAGCGCGAGGCCGCGCCGGTGACGGCCGCCACGTCGCGGTCGAGCTGCGCGGCGAAGCCGGGGTTGGAGACCACGTTCTCGTAGAACATCGGCAGGGCCTCGACGGTGACCGAGCCCGAGAACAGCGACGCCGCGAGGGAGCCGACGCCGGTGCCGAGGTTGAACATGGTCTCGATGTAGAGCTGGTTCTCGCGCGCGGCGCGGGCGAGGATGTCGGCGAGGCTGTCGTCGCGGTGGGCGCCGGCGATGACCCCGAACTTGCCGAAGGTCGCGAAGAAGTGGTCGTGGCCGGTCACGGCGCCGGGCATGAAATCGAGCATGGACCAGGCGCGCAGCACGCGGTCGAAGAGCATCCCCTCGGCGGGCGCGGGGAGGTTGCCCGCGGCGGCGCACTGGCTCCGCGCGACCGCGGCGAGGGAGGTGTTGTTGATGCAGTTGCCGTCGGCGCGCCCCCACTCGAGCATCGTCTCGGCGTAGACCGATCCCGAGAGGTGCTGGTGCAGGTCTGCGCCCTTGGGCACCGCGCGGAGAAAGGACGCAAGCTCCGCCGGCGCGTCGACCACCTCGGCGAGGCGCGCGGCGGCGTTGCGCTCCCAGAGGGCCTCACACGTCGCGCGGTCCCCGCACGCGAGGACGTCTGGCGTCGCAGCCCCATCGGTCGCGGCATCGCCCGGCGCGAGCGCGGCGTCGGCGACATCGCCTGGCGCGAGGGCGACGTCGGGGGTCGCAGCGTCGCCGCCGTCGGGGCGGACCGTGGCCTCGGTGGCGCAGCCGGTGCTGAGCGCGAGGGCGACGAGGGCGGCGAGGGTGAGGCGGTTCATGGCGACGAAGGGCCATCGACGTCCCGGCGCCGTCAAGCGCCTTCGTGCCGATCCCGCCGCGACCATCCCTGGGGCTGTCACCCGGGACGCAGCGTCGCGCCGACGACCTCGGGGCGCAATTCGGCGAGCACGCCCTGGAGCTGCACGAGGTCGAAGGGCTTGGTCAACACCCGGGAGGCGTGCTCGGCCAGGAAGCGTGTGGTGTCGTCGTCGAACACGCCGCCGGTGATGAACACGAAGCGCCGGGCCAGCGAGGGGCGCGACGCGAGCACGGCGCGAAAGAGCTCCGCCCCGGTGACGTCGGGCATCATGAGGTCGCAGAGCACCACGTCGGGCTCGGGCATCTGCAGGAGGTCGTGCAGGGCGCGCCGCGGTTGGTCCAGCAGCGTCACGGTGTGCTCGCGGAGCAGCCGGGCGACGGCGCGGCCGATGGCGGGCTCGTCGTCGATCACCGCGATGTGACCGCCGACCCAGGGCGCCTCTGCCCGAGGCGGTGACGGCGTGGAGTCGCGGCGCGACGCGGCCGCGAGGGTGACCTGCGCCTCGGTGCCGTGGGGCTCGACGTCAACGAGGCGGATCTCACCGCCGAACCCGTCGACGATGCGCCGACAGATCCAGAGCCCGAGGCCTGTGCCGCCCTGCGCGACGCGGGTCGACACGAAGGGCTGAAAGAGGCGGCCGCGCACGGTCGGGTCGATCCCGGGGCCGCTGTCGCGCACGGAGATCTGCACGAGGTCCCCGGTCTGCCGCGCCGAGACCGTGACCTGGTGTAGCTGCCGGGGCGCCGCCCTCATGGCGTGGCTGGCGTTGAGCAGGAGGTTCACCAGCACCTGCACGAGCGGCCCGTCGTGCGCGCGGGCGTGCAGGTCCGCGGGGACGTCGACGCGCACGGTCGCGAGGTGCCGCAGCTCATTGGCCACGAGGTTCATCGCGGCGCTGACCACGCGGGAGATCGACGCGGCGTCGAGCGCTTCGTCGATGTCGTCCCGTGAGAACGCGCGCAGGTCGGCGATGATGCTCCGGATGCGGCGCGCGTGCGCGAGGGCGTCGTCGAGCGCGGCGGCGTGCGCGTCGTCCCCGGCGCGGAGCGCCTCGAGGTTCGACGAGAGCACCGTCAGGGGATTGTTGATCTCGTGCGCGACGCTCGCGGCGAGGGCGCCGAGGGCGGCGAGGCGGTCGGCGTGCTCGGCCGACACCCGCGCGAGCTGACGCTCGGTGACGTCGTCGAGGAGGGAGATGCGCGCGGCGACGCCCTCGAACGAGAGGGTCCCCGCGGCGGCGAAATCCACGAGGCGCACCGCGCCGCCGGCCCTCAGCACCCGCACGCTGTGGGCGCCGTCGCGCAGGAGTGCGTGGACGCGCGGGCGCTCCTCGGGGTGGAGGAAGCGCGAGACCGGCGCGCCGATGACCGCCTCGGCGGTGGCGCCGAGCAGCTGAAACAGCGCGGGGTTGCCGAAATACACCAGCTCGTCGCGGATCACCGCCACGGCCTGCGGCAGCGCCGCCAGCACGTTGCGGAACTCCATGTGGGCCATCGCCAGCGCGGCCTCGCGGGCGCCGCGGCGGGTCAGGTCGCGCCGCAGGGCGATCTGCCCCAACACGCCGTGCGCCGACGCGTCGAAGGCCGACACACCGACCTCGCTCTGGATGGGGGCGCCGTCTCGCCGTCGACTGCCGACGTAACTCGTCCACTGGCCGACGCGGCGCACCTCGTCCTCGGCGAACTGAAAAAACGCGGGGTCGTGCTTGGGCGCGTCGGGGTCGCGCAGGATCGTGAGCGTGCCGCCCACGACCTCATCGCGGCTGTACCCCGTGAAGCGCTCGAAGGCCGCGTTCACGTAGATCACCCGCACGCTCTGGTCGGTGATCTCCACCGAGTCCAACGAGGCCTCCACCGCCGCGCGGACCACGGCCGAGAGCCGCGCCTCGCGGTCGCGGCTGAGCGCCGCGCGGAGCACGTCGACGGTCCCCGCCTCGACCGCCGCCCCGTCCTGCACGCAGAGCAGCGCGTCGGTCCCCCGGTACCATCGCGGGATGACCTCCACGGAGTAACAACGAAGCGGCCCATCGCCCGTGAGCCCGAGGGCCTCGAGGAGCGATCGCTCGGCGCGCGCGGCCCCCCCTCGCCCGAGCGCGAGCAGGTCGGTGAAGACCTCCTCGCGCAACGGGCCCTCGGGCAACGTCGCGGTGCTCGCGCGGACCCAGGGGTGCATCTGGCCCGCGCGAGAGTCGAACTCGACGAGCAACGCCGCCGAGGCCCCCACCGCGTCACGACAGGCACAGAGAAACCGCTGCAACCGATCCGCGAAGGGGATCTCCTCGAAGATTGCGCCAAGCGAGGACATTCTGGACAGCCCTGATCCCCTCATATCGAGTGAACCCTCGGGGGTCAACGGATAATCTGTCCGATGACCGTTTCAGAATGGAAGGAACCTGCATCCGTTCAGCGCGACGGCACCAGCACCCAGATCGGCACGCGCTGCACGGGATATCCCCCCGCGGTGATCAGCACGGCCGCGGGGAACACCTGATCGCTGGCGGTCTGCGGCACGAAGTCGTTGCGCAGCGCGACGGTGTAGGTGAGC
>JBILLI010000729.1:0-3909 GCA_044376155.1 Polyangiales bacterium | reverse complement strand
CCCGCACGGTGACCCGCGTCGCACCGACGGCGTGGCGCACGGCGTTGGTCACCGCCTCGCGCGCGAGGCGCACCACCGCGCCGAGCACCGACGCGGGCACACCGTCGACCTCGCCCTCCCGCTCCACCACGATGCGCGGCGCGGCGGTCATCGCCGTCAGCGCGTCGAGGTCGTCGAGCCCCGGCGGCGGCGTCCAGGGCGCGTCGCGCAGCGCGCCGACGAGCTGTCGCATCTCCGCGAGGGCCTTTCCCGCCTCTGACTCGATGGCCCCCAGCGCGGCCTCCGCCGCCGCGGGGCGCTTCGCCAGCACCGCCCGCGCGGCCTGCGCCTGAATCGTCACCGCCGCGAGGTGATGCGCGACGGTGTCATGGAGCTCTCGCGCGAGCGCCGCCCGCTCCCGCCACCGCGCGTGCTCGACCTCGCGACGGTGCGCCTCGGCGCGAAGCCGCACCGTCGCCCCCACCGCCGCGGGGAACAGCAGCACCACCGCGCCGCCGATGACCTCGTCGACGCGCTGCGCGGGGCGCGTGAGCAGCGAGGTCAGGTACGCCGCGGCGATCCACCCGAGGCCCAGCGTGACCTCGCGCGCGGAGCCCCAGCGCAGCAGGGAGTACGGGAGCAGGAGCACACACGCGTGGGCGGTGAGCCCGTCGCTCGGCGCCGTGGCGCGCTCCACGAGGTTGTGCGCGATGGCGACGCCGAACGCGAGGGAGACCGCGCGCAGCGGGCGCGACGCGCGGAGCCAGAGCGTCGACGCGAACGCGAGGCCCACGGCGACCTGCCACCCGCGCTGCGGGACGACCGGGCGCAGCAGCCCCTCGGCGAGGACCAGCGCGGCGAAGGCGAGGGACAGCGCGCGGTCCCCGAACGGCGCCGCGGCGGGGCGCGCGGGGGGCGCGTCGTCGAGCAGCGCGTGACGCAGCGAGGCCATTGCCCAGAGCATAGCGGCGCCACGCGCGCGGGCGCATCGGCCGAAAGCACGACCCCCGACCCACGAGGGGCGCAACCAGCGGTCGTGATTCATGCGCAGGTGCCTGCGCTGCGGTGTCTTTGTCGGCATCGTGGGCCCCGAGCGACGTCCCCTGATGCGGAGGCGCCTCCCGCGGTGTGGGTGGGGTGGACGACGCGGTTCGTGCCGCCGGCTCCGCCCGTGCAGGCCCGAAGGGCGTATCCGCACGGGCGGAGTCGGCGGGCACATCCCGGTCCACCCATCCACTCTCCGGCCCGCTGCACATCGCGCCGACCATCCCTCGCATCGCGCTGTGCGCCACCGCGCCGACCACACCGCGCCATCGCGCCGACCACACCGCGCCATCGCGCCGACCACACCGCGCCATCGCGCCATACCGCCCGCGCATCTCCGTGCGCACGGGGTTCCGGCTCCGTGCGCACGGGGTTCCGGCTCCGTGCGCACAGAGATGGTGCGGAGCGTCGTACGTGAGGGAGGGATTGCGCCGGGATGTGCATCGGGATTCGTGCCGCCGGCTCCGCCCGCACGGTCGGCCCTTCGGGCCTGTGCGGGCTGAACCCGGTGTCTGGAAGTGACCGCCCCCGTTCGGGGGCTCACGAAGGCGCGTGCGCTGCGCGCACGGGAGGTGATGGATCGCCTCGGTGGACGTGCAGGCAGTTCGCATCTCCCGCACCTGAAACCCTCCTCGTCGCGCCATGCGCGACGCTCCGCCGTTAGACCCCGCAGGGGGCGGTCACCCCCAGACACCGGGTTCAGCCCGCACAGGCCCGAAGGGCCGACCGTGCGGGCGGAGCCGGCGGCACGAATCGCGTCGTTCGCCACACCCACCGCGGGAGCAGGAGGCGCACGATCGGCAACGTCGTGGGGCCGCCAATGCGTACAAAGTCGCTGCGGTGCAGTCGTTCCCGCATGACCAAGGACCGTCGGCTGCGCATCTCGTGGGCCCGGCGTCACACCTGCGAGAAGGCCCGCACCGCCTCGCCCACGCCGTCTTCGGCGCGGATCTTCTCCCCCAACGCCGCGGCGCGCGCGGCCATGGCGTCGTTCGTCGCGAGGTCTTGCAGCGCGTGCGCGAGGGCGTCTTCGGTGAGCTTCTTTCGCGGGATCGGCGCGCGCCCCACGCCGAGGTCGGCCACGAGGTGCGCCCAGAACGGCTGGTCCATCATGAACGGGACCACCTGCGACGGCACCCCCGCGCGCAGCGCCGCCCCGGTCGTGCCCGCGCCCCCGTGGTGCACCACCGCCCGCACCCGGGGGTACAGCCAGTCGTGAGGGACCGCATCGGCGACGTACACGTCCTCGCCGCGGTCGGCGTTCATCCCGCCCCACCCCGAGAGCACCACCGCGCGCACCTTCGCGCGCCGCACCGCGCGCAGCACCATCGCGCCCACCTTCGCGGGGTCGTCGTTCGACATGCTCCCGAAGCCCAGGCACACCACCGGCCCGGGCGCGCGCAGAAAGTCTTCGAGCGCGGGCGGCGGCGTCCACGTCGGCGCCGCGGGGAGGAACCAGTACCCCGTCACCCGATGGTCCGCGCCCCACTCCGGCGCGGCCGGGAGGATGTGTCGGCTGTACCCGTAGAGCGCGACCTGCCCCGCCTCGGGCCGCGCGTCGGGAGAGACCCCGAGGGCCCCGCACGCCGCGCGCATCGCGCCGCGAAAGGGGGTCCAGAGCCCCACGTCGGTGAGGCGATGACCGAGCTTGCGCGCGAAGGTCCCGCGCCACGGAGAGAGCACCCCCGGGAACGCATCAGTGGGCGGACCGATGGGGTGCAGGTGCGCAGGCACCAGGGGCACCCCGAGCTTCGCGGCCACCGCGCGCGCCACGATCGTCCCGCCCACGCCCGCGGCGATGAGGTCGACCCCCGCGCAGGCCTCCAGGCACTCCCGCGCCCACCCCGCCGCGCGCAGGCGGGTCTGTTCGAGGGTGAAGCGCATCGTCGCGAGGGAGCCCCGCGCCGCGACGCCCTGCGACGCCCGCATGACCTCCTCGACGCTCCCCGAGAGCGGCCGCGCGTCGAGGCCCCACGCGGTCACCATGTCGGTGAAATCCGAGGGGACCACCATCCGCACGTCGTGCCCTGCGCGCTGCAGCCCCAGGGCCAGCGCGAGGTAGGGCTGCACGCCCCCGCGGGTGTCGAAACAAGCCAGCGCGATCTTCATGGGCCTCCGTACGATTGCAACAGCGAGTTGCAATCACAACGCCCGAGGATCCGGTATCGATTCCCCCGTGGCAATGGGTACCCGCGCGAAACGCCCCTCGACGAAGAAGCCCCTCCGCCGCGACCGCGGTCGCCCGCGGGGCGCGCCGGTGGTGGACGCCGTGCTCGACGAGACCCTGCGGCTGTTGGAGCGCGAGGGCCTCGCGGGGCTGCGCATCGAGGCCGTGGCCGAGGCCGCCGGGGTGAACAAGACCAGCATCTACCGCCGCTGGCCCACGCGCGCGTCGCTCGTCGCGGCGGCCATCACCCGCGCGCAGTCGCACCTCACGGCGCCGCCCGCGACGGGCACGTTGGAGGGAGACCTGCGCGCCGTGGTGGGCGCCGTGGGGGTCTTTCTCGCGAGCACCGCGGGGCGCGCGACGCTCTCGGTGGCGCTCTCGGGCGGGCTCGGCGCCGACACCGACGCGCTCCGCGACCAGCTCGAACGAGGCGCGGTGGCGAGCGCGCGGGCGGTGTTCGCCGGGGCGGCGGCGCGGGGCGAGTGCGCGCCCGTCGACGAGCCCGAGGCGGTGGTCTTCGCGCTGGTGGGCGCGGTGCTGCACCGCGTGCTGCTGGAGCGACGCGCGGTGAGCCCGTCGTGGGTCGAGTCGTCGGTGCGACGCGCGCTGCACGGGGTGATCACCGCGGCGGGAGAGGGGCGGGGCACACCTCCGAAGAGCGCTTGAGTTTGTGTTGAATCGCGGTGCGCGGCCCCCTACCCCGACCCTTCCCCCGCTTC
>JBILLI010000121.1:0-14065 GCA_044376155.1 Polyangiales bacterium | reverse complement strand
GCGCCCGCACGTCGCGCACCGGCGCGCGGTGGGTGTTCTCGTCGTGGAACGCCCTGCGCGAGAAGGCGTCTCCCGGCGAGGCGGCGAACGCCATCGTGGCGGCCACGGTGCAGCGGCAGCGCGAGGGCCTGCCGGTGTCGCAGTGGGAGCGCGCGGAGATCGACGAGGCGCAGACCGCGCGGCACCACTACCTCCGGGTGGAGCAGTACATGAAGACCGACCTCTTCACCGTGCAGGCCGACGACCCGGTGGAGATGGTGGCCAACCTCATGGTGTGGGAGCGGATCCGTTACGTCCCCGTCGAAGACAAGGACCACCGGCTGCTCGGGTTGATCTCGTACCGCGCGGTGCTGCGGGCCCTCGCCGACGACGGCGGGCGCTCGCGCGGGGCCGGGCAGGTGATGCGCTCCGAGCTGCTCACGGTCTCGCCCGAGACGCCCACGGTGGAGGCCATTCGGCTGATGCGCCGCCACAAGATCGGCTGCCTCCCGGTGATGCAAGACGGTCGGCTCGTGGGGATCATGACCGACGACGACCTCATGGAGATCGCCACGAAGCTGCTGGAAGAGCGCTTGTCGGAAGAGTCGTCGGGGTAGTGAACGGGGCCGTCGTCGCGCGCGTGGCCCCCTTCCCCGGCCCTTCCCCCGCTTCGGGGGAAGGGTGGAGAGCCGCGGTCTCAGGAATGGTCCAGACGTCTCCAACCGCTTGGGGTGCAACGCGTTTCGCTCCACACCCCCCGTCTCTTCCTCGCGTGGACCATCTCCCGGCCAGCGGTTCTCCACCCTTCCCCCGAAGCGGGGGAAGGGCCGGGGATGGGGGCCACGCGTCGTGCGCGCTCCCCCCATGACCTCCGCGGCCTCCCTCGCGACCCACGCCGCGGCCCACACGCCGGGGACCGTGAGCGTCGCCCTCCCGGCCTTTGGCGCGCGCCCCGCGGTGCACGCCCTCGCGTCGCTGCGTGCGCCCGTGGTGTGTGTGCCGGCCGACCAGGCCTCCCACGCGCTCGCCCGCCTCGCGCCCGCCCTCGACGCCCTCTGCGCCGCCGCCGACGCGCCCGCGACGCTCCCCATCGCGACGCTGTGGCTCTCCTACGACGCCGCGCGCACGGGGTGTGATCCGCGCCCGCTGCGGGACCTCCGCCCGCCGGGAGACGCCAGCCCCGCGGCCCTGCTCGCGCCCCACGCGGCCACCGCGGTGTGGCGCGCCGACACGGGGGAGGTGCTCCACCGCGCGGGCTCCCTCGACGACCTGCGCGCGCTCGATGCGCACGCCCGCGAGGAGGGTGACCGAGGAAGGCTGAGGCTGCGATCGGAGACCACCCGCGCGGACTTCGAGCGCGCGGTGGGGATCGCGCGCGAGGAGATCGCCGCGGGCAACGTGTACCTCGTGAACCTCGCGCGGCGCGTGCGGGTCACGGGGCGCGACGACCTCGCGGCGGCCGTGGCGAGACGGGTGATCGACGCGCGGCCCGCGCGGGGGATGCTCGCCCACGTCGCGGGGGTGATCGTCGGCGGCATGAGCATGGAGCTCGCCCTGCGCTGGGAGCGACGCGCGGGCGTGGCGTGGTCGGAGCCCATCAAGGGCACGCGCCCTCGGGGGGTGAGCGAGGCCCAGGACCGCGCCGAAGTGCTTGCGCTGCAAGGAGATCTGAAGGAGCGCGCCGAGAACGCCATGGCCGTGGACGTGCACCGCAACGACCTCTCGCGCGTGGCCACGGCGGTCACGACCCCCTCGCTCTTCGCGGTGGAGACCCACGCCTTCGTGCACCACCTCGTGTCGCGGGTGCGCGCCGAGGTGCCCGTGGGCCTCGGGAGCGAGGCCATGCTCCGCGCGATGCTCCCGGTGGGCTCGGTCACGGGCGCGCCGAAGCTCGCGGCCATGGACCTCATCGCGCGCCTCGAGCCCACCCGCCGCGGGCTGTACACCGGGGTGTATGGGGTGGTCTTCGGCGATGGGAGCGTGGAGCTCACCGTGGCCATTCGCACCGCGGTGATCGCAGGCGACACGCTCACCTACGGCGTGGGCGGCGGGGTGGTGTGGGACAGCAACCCCGCCCGTGAGTGGGAGGAGCTCGGGTGGAAGCTCCGCGCGCTGCGGTGAGGCACGCGCTGGTCGCCCCGTGCAAGGCCATGCGCGAGCGCGCCGAGGCTCAGCGCTTCGCGGCGTCGAGTGCGCGCACCGCGGCCTCCAGCGCGGCGTCGTCGCCAGACGCGGCGGCGCCGAGGGCCTTCCGCAGCGCGGGCTCGGCGAGCGCGTCGGCGGCCACGCGGATGCGCGTCGCGGTCTGCTCCGAGGGCTGCGCCGCGAGGGCGACGGCCGCAGCGACGCGCGCATCCGGGGGTGAGGCCGGGCTCTCGAAGACGGTCCAGAGCGCGTCAGGGTTGACCGCCGGGCGGCGGAAGTTCTCGCCCGCGCCGACGCCCACCGCGCGCAGGGCGCGCAGCCAGCTCGCGGCGTCGAGGTCCCCGCGCGCGAGCGCCGCGGCCACGGCAACGGCGCCGGTGCGGTGCGCGGAGATGACCTCCTCGACCCGCGCGACGAGGGCCCCGGCGTCGTCCTCCGCCCAGCGCGCGCTGCCCACCACGAGGTCCAGCGGCTCGCCCTCGTGACGCAGCACGCGCACCAGGATGTGGCGGTTCTTGCCCAGGCCCCGCAGCTCCTGCACGACGCCGGCGATGTCCGCGGCGGGGACGAAGCGCGCGGAGCCGAGCCAGCGCACGAGCACCCCGTCGGCGCCGACCTCCACCCGCGACGGCACCCCGAAGAGCGCGGCCACCGTGCCGATGAGGGCGATGAGGCCCAGCGGCGACACGTCGGCGCCCGCGTTGTGCCTCCCGAAGGCGAGGCCCACCAGCATCACCGCGGGCACGAAGGCGAAGCGCGCGGAGGACGCGAACAGCGGCGACCACGCAGAGAACCGCGCCCGCGCGCGCGTCACGTCGTGCCTGAGGGCGGCGAGCAACCGCTGCCCCTCGGCCTCGTCGGCCACCAGAAGCTCCGTGGCCGGGCGCCAGCGACGCTGCACGCGCACCATCGGCCTCCGCGCGTCACGCGCCGGGACGAACAACGCGCGGGAGATCTCCGCGCGCGGGATGAACGCTGCGCCGAGCTGAAGTCCCTGATCAGACGACCGCGCGACCACCGACGTGAGCTGCGCGAAGGGGCGGAACTTGAGCGTCCACGATGTCGCGACGAGGCCGCCGACCAGCAGGTGCGGCACCAGGAGCAGCGACCCGGAGCCATGGACGAGACCCGCCAGGAGCGCGGCGACGCCTCCGAGGATGGGCAGCGCGGCGAGGGTCTGCACGATGGGATGGGGGCGACGCAGCACCAGGGAACCCTCGAACACGGCGTTGCGCATCGACGCGAACGGTAGCAGACGACCGCGCGACGGAGGTCCCGGGGCACGCGGAACGAGCCCGTGAGCGCTCTCTCGTTTGAAGGGATTGTGAGGAGTGCGACGGCGTCGTCGCCGCGCAGGTGGCGGTGCGCTGCGAGGGGGGAGAGCGGTTGGTGCGGGCGCTGTTCTTCTGAACGCGCCGACCCTGTCGCGAACGATCGCTCAGCGCCGCAAGAAGATCGGGTTGGTCGCGCCGAACGCGCGGCGGCCCGGGAACACCGTGTCGAGCTCCTCGCCGTCGACCACCACGACCACGTGCGAGCCGTTCATGGCCACAGGGACCATCACGTCGCCGCGAAAGCGCACCACGGGGTTCATCGGGTCGCGCTGCGCGTCGCCCAGCGCGATGGGGGCCATCGCCACGCCGTCGACGAACACCCGCAGCTGCCGCACGCGCACCCACCGCGGCGCCTGCGCGGTGACCTGCACACGGGCCATGGGACCGACCCCGGTGAGCTCCTGCCCGGGCTCCGCGGTGGTCATTCCGTTCACCGCCTGGGCCTCGACGAAGACCCCGCCCGAGATGGTGCTGCGCCCCTCGCGCACGGCGCGGGCGACGGCCGCGGGGGTGACCATGCGCGGGTCGTCGGTGCCGAGGTACATGCACGTGCGGGGGTAGCCCACGGGCGCGCCCTCGAGCACCTTGTGGCTGTCGCTCGACCCCACCGCGAACATGCGTCGACCGCGGTTCAGGAAGGAGAACCAGTCGGCCACGGTGGTCGCCTCGTTGGCCGTGAAATCGCCGTCGTTGAAGACCTCGATGGCGTCGAAGCGGTCGTCCCACATCCCCGGGTTCGTCGCGACGCCCGTGGTGCGGTTGTAGCCCGCGGCGTCGAAGTACCCGAAGCTCGTGGGCGGCGACCGGGGGTGGTTCACGATGAGCGCGGGGGCCTCGGGCCGCGCGCGTACGTCGGCGAAGACCGCGGGCGCCATGCGGTTCGCCCACTCGAAGATCCCGCCGTTGGGGCGCGCGGGGTCGGGGGTGAGCGGCACCACGCCGAAGTGACCCCACTGAAAGGTCGTGAGCTCCAACGAGGCGATCCCGCGGGCCCAGCGCTGCGCGCCGACCTCATCGATGACGGGCTGAAAGTCCGCGACGTACTCGTGCTCTGAGCGCACGAGCACCTCGACGCCGTCGCCCAGGGCTGACTCCACCTTGAAGCGCGCGGTGTCGTCGGAGTCGGGCGAGCGGTGCGTGTGGATGTGAAAGTCTCCGCACAGCACGTTGGGCGTGGCGACGGAGTGCGCGAGGCTCACGGCCTGCTCGGTGGTCTGCCCCGCGGTGACCGCCACGACCTGGTCGAAGCGCTCGTACTCGACCCCGCGCGACACCACGACGCGGTACATCCCCGGGCGCACGCGCACCGAGGCGACGCCATCGACCGGGAAGACCGCGTGCGCGCGCCCGCCGCCGGGGGCGTCTTCGCCGAGGGTCTCTGACGGGTCCATGAGCGGGGCCCCCATGGGGAACACCTGCACGCGCACGGGCAGCGCGGTGTCGGTGCCGGTCTCGCGGGTCACCACCCGCAGGGTGCCCACGGGCTCGAAGCGCAGCGCGGCGGTGGTGGCGTTGGCGGCCACCGTCGCGGTGTTGCTGAAGCCGTCGCCCGCGCGCCACGCGCGGAGTTCCACCGCGCTGGTCATGGGGACGTGCACGCGGAAGCGCCCCATGGCGTCGGTGGTGGCGCGGGTGAGGTACGGGCCCATGACCCCCTGGGCGTGGACGTGCACCCCCACGACGGGCGCGCCCGCGCCGTCGAGCACGGTGCCGGTGACCTCGCGGAGGGCGGTGTTCTCGATGCGGGCGAGGGCGGTCACGATGCCGTCGACGTCGCGTCCGCCGATGACCAGGCGGGCGAGGGGACGGGTGGTTTCGGCGCAGCCCGGGAGGGTGAACGCGGGCGGGGAGAAGAGGTCGAAGCCCGAGATCGAGAGCAGCGCGCGGAGCTGCCCCTCGGGGAGCTGCCAGGCCCAGCTTGATCCCTGGTTGTCGATCCAGGCGACGGTCTGCGAGGCGGGGGCCGCGGTGGTGCCGCCGGTGGGCACGAAGCCCACGCCGGGGAAGAAGCGCGGCATGCGGTAGCCCTGAAAGAAGGCGTTGAGCGCGAGGGAGATGCGGCGGTCGTCGGCCGAGGGGACCTGGTAGATCGCCGTGAGGTCCACGTGGTCGGCGCCGGGGCGCAGGGTGTAGTCCACGGCGACGCGCACGCCGTCGTAGTCCGCGGGGGCGAGGGTGCGGCCGAACTGGTCGATGAAGGGCAGCGGGCGCAGCGGCCCGATGGCGCGGATCACCGCGGCGCCGTCGGTGCCGTCGCGCAGCACGGTGACCGACTCGGTGGCCATGATCCAGCGGCCGAGGCCGAAGATGGGCTCGAAGAAATCCGCGGCGTCGATGAGCCGCCCGTTGCTCATGCGGGCCGCGCCCACGGGCGTGCCGCCCCAGGGGTTGTATCCCCCCGACGGGCGGTTGGCCTCGACGAGCAGCGCGACGCGCTCGTTGGCGAGCACGAAGTCACCCTCCTTCCAGAGCGCGAGGCCCGTGCGATCGGCGGGGAGATCACTCGCGCGCAGACGTCCCGCGCGCACGCCCCCGGCGGGGACCATCAGCGGGTTCGCGGCGCCATCCGCGCTGCCCGTCGCGAGGGTCGGGAGCGTCGCGCAGGCGCCGTCAGAGGCGTCGGCCGCGGGCGCGTCGCTGGCGTCGGACGTCACCGGAACGTCACGCGCCGCGGCGTCGGCCCCGCTGTCACCCGGGGCGGGGTCGGCCGTGCACCCGGCGATGAGAAGAGAAAGCGGTGTGAAGAGTCCGGTCCACCGACGAGCGCTCATGCCTCGACGATGTCACATAAAAATCACGGCGTCGTCACGAAGGGGGGGAGCCGCCCGCACGCGCGGCGCGCTACCGCACGGGCGTCGCGGTGAAGCGCGGGCTCACGGTGCCGTCGCCCAGCTGCCCCGCCGCGTTGCCGCCCCAGCAGCGCATGGTGTGGTCGGTGAGGCGCGCGCAGGTGTGGGCCTCGAGCGCGCGCACCTCCGCGACCGCGGGCAGCGCGCGGGTGGGGTTGCGCGGCGTGCGCGGCGTCTGCGTGCCGTCGCCGAGGCGCCCGCTCTCGTTGTCGCCCCAGCACCGCAGCGCGCCGTCGTGCGTGATCACGCACGCGTGAAACGCCGCCAGCGCCACGTCGGACACGTCGCGCAGGCCCGGCACCTGCACCATCGTGCTGCGCGAGCGCCGCGTGCCGTCGCCGATCTGCCCGCTGTCGTTGCGCCCCCAGCACCAGAGCGTGCCGTCGTCGCGCACCGCGCAGCTCCGGTAGGGGCCCAGGCCCAGGGCCACCGCGCGGGTGAGCCCCGCGACGCGCGCGGGCTCGTAGTGGTGACGCGTCCACCCGTCGCCGACCTCGCCGAAGGAGCTCGCGCCCCAGCACCACACGGTCCCGTCGGCGCGGCGGGCGCAGGTGTGCTCACTCCCCGCGGCGACCTCGACCACCCCCGTGAGGTTCGTCACCGCCACGGGGTACCGGCGGTCCTGGTTGCTGCGGTCGCCGAGCTGCCCGCTGCCGTTGGCGCCCCAGCAGTGCACCGTCTGATCGACCAGCAGCGCGCACGCGTGGCCCTCGCCCAGCGCGAGCTGCGCGACGCCGGTGAGACCGAGCACGGTGGAGGGCGCCGCGCGGTTCGTGGCG
This sequence comes from Polyangiales bacterium, assembly GCA_044376155.1. Lineage (GTDB taxonomy): Bacteria > Myxococcota_A > Polyangia > Polyangiales > JAWKRB01. Next base: position 6,979 of record JBILLI010000121.1, on the reverse strand, counting down.
CTGCCGTCGCCGAGCTGCCCGGAGCTGTTGAGCCCCCAGCACCGCGCCGTGCCGTTGCTCAGCCGCGCGCAGGCGTGCGCGTAGCCCACGGCGACCTCGACCGCGTCGGTGAGCCCGGGCACCACGGTCGCCCCCGCGCGCGGCGCGAACGAGGGCGCCCCGCACTGACCGAAGCTGTTCCACCCCCAACAGCGCACGGCGCCGCCCGGGGAGAGCGCGCAGCTGTGCTCGAAGCCCACGCCCAGGGTCGACACCCGCACCGCGCGGCGGGGCGGCAGGCGGACAGGGGGCGTCACCCTCGCGCCCGCGTCGATCGTGGGAGGGCGAACGATCACCGCGGCGTCTTCGCCCCGAGGGCGCGGGCGCGGCGGGTCCATGAGCAGCACCACGCCCCCCACGATGAGGGCCACGGCGAGGAACCCGAGGCCGCCCACGAGCACCAGGGTCGACGACGTGCCCCGGGGGGGCGGCGGGGGCGAGGACATCCCCGGGCCGGGCTGCGACGGGGGATACCCGGGCTGCGACGGGATCGCGAAGGGGCCCGAGGGGGTCGCCGGCGGCGGGGTCGACATGCGTCCCGGCGACGACATCGGGTTGTAGGGGAGAGCCACCGGCGGGGGCGTGGCGCCGGCCCAGTTCGCGGTGTTTCCCTGGGAGGAGGGCGTGGAGGCCCACGGGTCGACGAGGCCCAGCGGGGGAGGGGTGACCTGCACGAAGGCCATGCCCGGCGGCGGCGTGTGCTGCCCCCAGGGGGTGAGCGGCACCTCGGAGGTGGGCCCCGGCCCGAGGAGCACCGGCACGAGCGCGGCGACGGCCTCGGTGGCGCTGCGAAAGCGCTGGGAGGGGTCGCGCACCACGCACCGGGCGAACCACGGGTCGAAGCCCGCGGGCACGCCCACGCCGAGGGCCGCGGCGCGCGCGGAGGCGGGCTCGATGGCGTCGACGAAGACCTCGCGGAGCACGCGCTCGATGGGCACGTCGGGGTCGTTGCCCGCGTACCAGTACGACTTGCCGGTGAGCACGGTGAAGGCCACGAGGCCCATGGCCCACACGTCCGAGGCGGGGGAGAGGGGGCTGCGCTCGGCCTGCTCGGGGGCCATCCAGAGGGGCGTGCCGAGGGCGCCGGTGTTGCGCGCGTTGCCCGAGTCTTCGAGGAGCTTGGCGATGCCGAAATCGAGGAGCTTGACGGTGAAGGGCACGCCCTCGCGGCGGGGGTGGGCGAGGAAGATGTTCTCGGGCTTGAGGTCGCGGTGCACCAGCCCCGCGGTGTGCGCGGCGCCGAGGGCGTGACCGAGCTGGCGAAAGACCTCCAGGGCCTCGCCCGGGGTGAGTCCGTTGCGGCGGGCGAGGGTGGCCGAGAGGTCCTCGCCGCGGAGGAGCTCCATCACGATCCAGGGGATGCCGTGGTCGTCGAAGCCCGCGGCGATGACCTGCGCGACGTGGTCGCTCTCGATGCGGGCCGAGGCGCGGGCCTCTTGCAGAAAGCGCTCGCGGTTGCGGGGGTCGGCCACGAGGCGCGAGTGCATGACCTTGAGCACGCGCTCGTGGCCCGTGGAGAGCTGGGTCACCACGTAGAGCGTGCCCATGCCCCCGCGGGCGAGGTCGCGCTCCACGCGAAAGTCGCTCGCGACCATGGTGCCGGGTTTCAGTGGGAGCGCGAGCGACATCCGTGTCCCCGTCGGACGGGACCCGAACCATACACCGCGCGCGCCCTCCTCGCGCACGGACCGGCTTCGGGTATGTTCCCGCGCCGCGATGATGGACCCCCCGGAACGCTCCGAGGTCGTGCTGCGCTTTCTTCAGAGCGTCGGGCGCAAGGCCGAGTCGGATTTCTACGTGCAGCTCTTTCGGCGCGAGCCCAAGGAGCGCTTCGCGGCGCTGTCGATCGACGCCAACGTCGCGCGGCACGCCCTCGACGTGGTGGTGCTGCACCTGAAGTTCCTCGCCGACCTGGGCCTCGCGCCGCTGGTGGTGCTGGGCCTCTTCGAGCCCACCGACGCGCCCGACCACGCCGCGAAGCTTTTGCGACGGCTGCGCCGCGACGGGGTGCGGGCGACGCTGGTGTCACCCGCCGAGCCCGAGGCCCTGGCCGCGCGGGTCACCGACGCGAGCCGCGGGGGAGAGATCCCGGTGCTGGCCTTCGGGGTGGATCACGGCGCCGGGGTCGACGCGCGCTTCGACCACCTCGCGGGGCTCCTCGGGGCGCTGGCCGTGCCGAAATTGATCTTCCTGCACCGCCCCGGGGGGCTGCGGCAGCGTGACGTGCTGATCCCGCTGGTGAACGTCGACAGCGACGCGGCGGCGCTGCTCACCTCGAAGGAGCTCTCGCGCAAGGAGCGGGCGATGGTGGCGCAGGGCGCGCGGCTCATCGACGGGGTGGCGCACAAGCTCATGGTCACCGTGACCTCGCCGCTGAACCTCCTGCGCGAGCTGTTCACGGTGAAGGGCGCGGGCACGCTGCTGCGCAAGGGCGTGCGGGTGCTGCGGGTGGACAGCTACGAGGGCGTGGACCGCGCGCGCCTCGAGGCGCTGATCACCAGCAGCTTCGGCCGCGCGCCGCTGCCGGCGTTCTTCGAGCGCCCGGTGAAGCGGATCTACCTGGAGGAGCAGTACCGGGGCTGCGCGATCCTGACGGAGTCTCCGTGGGGCGCGTACCTCACGAAGTTCGCCACCGACCGCGAGGCCCGGGGCGAGGGCATCGCGCGGGACCTCTGGGAGGTCTTTCGCGACGAGCACCGCGTGGTGTTCTGGCGCGCGCGGGCGAACAATCCCATCAACGAGTGGTACACCAAGCTCGCCGACGGGCTCGTGAAGTGCGGCGGTTGGTGGGTCTTCTGGGTGGGCATCGCGACCGAGAACATCCCCGCGGTGATCGCGTGGTCCCTCGCGCAGCCCGTGGACCTCCCGGCCCCCGAGGCGGGCGCCCCCGCGGCGCTGCCGTAGCTCAGGGCGCGACGATGACCGGCGGGTCGACCCGCGGCGCCTCGTGGTGCGGGCGCGGGGCCCACACCACCTGCAGCGTCTGCACCAGCACCGCCGTGAGCAGCGCGTGGAGCACCAGCAGGATCACCACCGCGGGCAGGGTGAACGAGACCTCGCGGCGGTACCACGGCAGCGCCGGGTTCGCCGGGATCTTCGGGACCCACTCCTCGAAGGACTTTCCGCCGGGCATCCCCAGCGAGCGCGCGTCGGGCGACCCCGGGGCCTTGGGAATCGCGGGCAGGGCCACGGGCTCTTCGGACTTCGCGGGCGCAGGCTCAGACTCCACCCGCCCCTCGCCGGTGCTCCGTCGCTTGCGCTCGGGGGGCCGCGCCTGCGTGACCTCCTCGCCGAAATCTCTCAGCTCCCGCGCGATCTCGATGGACTCCCGGGGGGCCTCCCCCGGCGGTCGCTCGCTGCGCCGCCGCTCCTCGCGCTCGTTCTCGCGCTCTCGCGCGATGACCGCGATGACCTCGGGGTCATCGATCACCCCCGAGCCCAGGCTCACGAAGGCATCGCCCACATCGATGGGGCCGTGGCGCTCCACCTGCTCGCGGGGCACCCGCACGGTGGTCTCGTCGCGGGACGTCGCAAAGGGCAACAGCGCCGAGGCGTCGACGTCGTGGGTCGCCGCCATGCGCGGCACCATGAGGTCGGCCACCGGGCGGCTGAGCCGCTCGCGAACGCCCACCGGCGCGGCGTTCACCGGCGCGCCCATGGAGGGGAACTGTCCCGTGGTGACGCGCCCGCGCACGACGTCCGCGGGCGCCGCGCGGGTGCCCGGCGGGCGCGACGTGGCCAGCGGCGCCGCGCTCGGTCGCAGCCCCGCGCTGCCCGGGAGCATCGGCGGCGCGGAGGTGAGCCGGGCGGGGTGATCGCCCACCACCCGGCGCATCGCGAGGGCCGCGGAGGGCACGCGCGACACCGCGGCGTCGAGCTCTTCAAAGAACACCGCGGCGCTGGCGTGGCGCCGGTGGGGCTCGAAGCTCCACGCGCGGCGCAGCACGGCGTCGATGGGCGCGGCGCTGTCGTTGGTGAGCGAGGTCACCGAGGGGAACACCCCGTGCCGCATCGCGGTGAGCACCTGCATCGTGCCGCCCGCGAAGGCCGGGCGCCCGGTGAGCAGCTCGTAGGCGAGGGAGGCGAGGGAGAACACGTCGGAGGCCACCGAGAGCCCCTCGCTCATGAGCTCCTCGGGCGAGAGCGCCGAGGGCTTGGAGGCGGGGTGGTGGGGCCGGTCGGCGTGACCCACGGCGAGCACCTTCACCGTGCCCATGGGCGAGGTGATCATCACCGTCTCGGGCATGAGCGCGCGGTGCAACACGGGCGGCGTGCGCGAGTGCAGGTAGGTCAGCGCCGCGGTGACGTCGCGGAGGATCTTCATGGCCTCGAGGCCGTTGAACACCCGCCCGCTGGCGAGGTCGGCGCGCAGGGTGCGACCGTCGACCCACTCGGTGACCACCACCGGGAGGTCGTTGGAGGTGTAGCCCAGCGCGTAGACCTCCACGAGGTTGGGATGGCGCAGGCTGCGGCCGAGCACGGCCATCCTCTCAAACCAGTCGCGCAGCTCGTCGACGTGCAGGGGATGCAGCACCAGGGCGCAGGCCGAGCGCTTGTCGGCCGCGTCGGTGGGGCGCGCGCGATACACCAGCCCCACGCGGTCGGCGTGGCTCAACCGCCCGAGGGAGAAGCCCCCAGGGAGGAGTGATCCGGGTGAGGCCATCCTGCTCATCGAGACGGCGAACCCTACTCCAAGTTTCTTGGGGAGGGCGACAACTGCTTGGCGCCTTGCGACGGATGTGCGCGGGTGGATTGAGAAATGTCGTGGTCACCGCGGCCCCACCCTGCGGGGTGGACGTCTCAGCGGGTGGCGGGACGCGCGGCGGGGGCGGGTCGGCGCTCGCGGCGCACGCGGGCGGCGGCGGTGGTCTCGTTGGCGATGACCCCGTTGAAGGGCGCGGCGATGCGGTCGCCGGTCTCGTGAATGACCGTGATGACCCGCTGCGGGGTGAGGGAGGGGTCGAGGGCGAGGAGCTTGCCCGCGAGGTTGGCGACGTTGGGCGAGGCCATGGAGGTGCCCGAGAGGGGCACGCGGGTGCCGTTGGGGATGAGCGAGTCGACCTCGACGCCGTGGTCGAAGATGCGCACGCGCTCGGGGTTGGAGTTGGTGAAGGTGGCCCAGTTGCCGTGGCGGTCGACAGCGCCCACGACGAGGAGGTTGGGGGCGTCGAGGGCGGCGGGGACCTCGCCGTACTCGTTCACGTCCTGGTTGGAGTTGCCCGCGGCGACGACGAAGAGGGTGGCGGGGCAGGCGGCGAAGACCGCGGCCCAGTTCGCGCGGCGGCGCTGCTGCACGACCGCGGCGCGGGCGCGCACGGCGTCGTCGTCGCGGTAGGTCTCGCGCTCGTGGCGGAGCTCGGCCTCGACGTACTCCTGGGAGAAGCCCAGCGAGGCGTTCACCACGCGGATCTGGTGGCGGTTGATGAAGCCCGCGATGGCGTCGATGTTGGCGCGCTCGGCGTCGAGCTCGGCGTCGGTGGGGCCGCGGTGGTGGTAGAGCCGCGCCTCGCCCGCCCACGCGCTGCGAAACACCGCCATGCGCGCGTGGGGGTTGCCCGCGAGGAGGATCCCCGCGACGTGCGTCCCGTGGGACCACTCGCCCACGGCGTCGAGGTTCGACTCCAATTGCTCCAGCGCGGGGGCGTCGGTGACGGAGCGCTGCAGCTCCAGCACCCGCTGCGCCGCGGGGGTGGTGGCCATGCCCGCGCGGAGGTCCATCACCCCGCGAAGGAAGGGCACGTAGCGCTCGAGGGTCTCGGCCGAGGGCTCGAAGAGCAGGGCGGTGTGGGGCGCGCTGCCGTCGCTGACGACCCCCGAGATGTCATCGACGAGCCCGTTGCCGTCGTCGTCGCGGCCGTTGGGCTGCTCGCCCGCGTTCACGAACATCTGGGACTGAAAGAGCGCGGGGTTGGTCCCGAGGTCCCAGACGGCGACGCGCACCTCGCGGGCGTCGCGGGCGCCGGCGAGGTCGACGGTGCCGAAGCGGTAGTCGGCCTCGGCGGGCAGCGCCGCGTGGGCCGCGCGCACCGTGTCGATGGCCGCGAGGAAGCGCGCGCGATGCCGCACGATGTCGGGCATCACCGCGCTGAAGTAGAGCACCCCCCGGGCGGTGTCTTGCGACACGAGCTGCTGCTTCGTGTTGGCCACGCGGGCGTCGAGCTGCGCCTGCGTCTGGAACATCTGAAACACCACCGTGGCCGCGCCGAAGCGCGCCCGGGGCAACGCGCGGAACACCTCCTCGATGGCCCGCTGCTGCGCCGCCTCGTCGGCGCCCGCCCCGCGCCGCGCGAGCTCCGCGAGGATGGTGCTCCCCGCGAAGGCCTGGTTGCGGTTGCGCGCCTTGGCCCGTACGTAGCGCACGATGCCCGCCGCGCGGTCGTTCTCGCCGCGGGCCATGGCCACGATGGCGAGGTCGAAGAGCTGGTCACACGTGCGCCCCGCGAGCTCGGGCGCGTGCTCGATGTCGGCGAGGTGGGCGTCGAGGCGCGCGAGGTCGAAGTCGGGCTGCGCCTCTCGCACGCGGCGCGTCGCCCCCTCGGTCACGATGCGGGCGAGGGCGTCGCGGTCCAGCGCGTCCCAGGGCGAGGCGGGGGCCGCCGGGCCGGCGTCGGCGGTGGTCGCAACCGCTTGGGGCGCAGGGGTTTCGGTGGTGGGTTGGGGCTGCCGCGAGGAGCATCCGAGGGCGAGCAGCGCGGCGAGGTACAGCGGGCGATGGGCGCTCATGGGCCGGGAGTTCTACTGGATCTCCGCGGCGAGGTGGGAGGGGGAGCGCGATGCTCGGCGTGGCGGCGATGCCGGACCACGTCCATGCGTGGGTGCGGCTCCTTTGCTGTCGTGTCGCGCGCCACTTCTTGCGAGGCCGCTGTGGTGGCCCTCATCCCCCAACCCCTTCTCCCGCCGGTGATCCGGCAGGAGAAGGGGAGCACACAACACTCCCATC
>JBILLI010000727.1:0-3910 GCA_044376155.1 Polyangiales bacterium | reverse complement strand
AGCCCGTGCAGGCCCGCAGGGCCGTCCGCACGGGCGGAGCCGGCGGCAAGAACCGCGGCCGAAGGTTTTGGGGAAAGCCAAGCACCGAGTGGGGGCGGGGCCGGGGGTGGGGGCTCGTCGCGACAGCTTCATCGCAGCGCCCCCGTGAGGCCCAGCGTGGGCAGGATGGGGATGCCCGGGAAGGCCGTGCGCCGCGCGAAGTCGTACTGGTAGAGCCAGTTCTCGACGTTCTGCGCGTTGTACACGTTGATCACGTCGAGGTACGCGGACATGTCGAAGGGCCCCCACTGAAAGCGGTAGTCGACCCGCACGTCGAGCTGGTGGTAGGTCGGCAGCCGCTCGGTGTTGCCCGGCTCGCCGCGCCCCGCGAAGACCGCGCCGAAGCGGTCGGTGTCGGCGTCGTAGTAGGCGCCGCGGATGATCCGTCGGGGCGCGCCGGTGGCGAGCTGAAAGCGCGCGCCCACGCGCCACCGCGGGTGCGGCTCCCACGAGAGCGCGACGTTGAGCACGTGCGTCTGGTCGAAGGCGAAGGGCTCCACCGGGCGGTCGAGGAAGGTGCGCTCGCTGCGCGAGAGGGTGTACGAGACCCACCCGTAGAGCCCGCGCTCCAGCTTGCGGCGCACGAGCACCTCGAGCCCGTACGCGCGCCCGCGGCCGTCGTCGACGAGCGGCGTGCGTTGCGGGCCGTTGGGCCCCGCCACCACGGCGTCGCTCGTGCGAATGAGGCTGTACATCTCGCTGTAGTAGCCCGTGAGCCGGGCCTCGATGTGCGCGGGCAGCGTGAGCTCCACCCCCGCCGAGGTCTGCCACGACCGCTGCGGGACCAACGCCGGGTTGCGCACCCCCGGCACGAGCTGAAAGAAGGGCGGCTGCTGGTGAAAGAACCCCGAGGCCATCACCACGCTCACCGCGCTCGACGCCCGCACGCGCAGCGTGGCCCGCGGGTCGGCCACGACGGTGTCGACCGTGCCGTAGATCAGGCGATCGATGCGCGCCCCGGCGGTGAGCTCGACGGGCCCCACGCGCAGCACCTCTTCGAGGTACGCCGCGACCGAGATCTGGGTGATCTTCGGACGCAGCGCGAGCACGTCGGGCGAGAACAGCGGCGCGGGCACGCCCCCGATGGAGGCCGGGAGCTGCACGCGGATGTCGGCGTCGAGGCTCACCGTGAGCACGTCGAGGCCGAAGGTGGTGGTGAGGTGCGGCCCCGTGGGGATGCGCACCGAGAGGCGCTCTCCCAGGAGGAATCCCCGCGCGCCGAAGCGCTGGTCGGGCGCGCCGGGGTTCAGCGAGCTGAAGCTCGTGTCGTCGATGCCGACGTTGGCCGCGAAGGAGAGCTGCGCGCCGCCGGGGAGCCCGTACTCCCACCGACCGATGAGGCGCTGAAAGCCGTACTGCAGCTCGGTGTTCTGCTCGGCGGTGGTGGTGCCCGTGCCCACCGCGGCGCTGCGGTCGAAGCGGTCGTAGCTGCCGAAGGCGAAGAGCGACACCCGCGAGCGCGCCGAGAAGCGGTAGTCGGCGCGGATCTGGTAGTCGCCGTACTCCAGGCCCACGCCGTCGACGATGAGCGGGAGCAGCAGGTCGTAATAGCTCCGTCGAACGGCCACCGCGACGCTGCCGCGGCCGTGGTCGAAGGGCGCCACGGCCATCGCGCTGGCCCGCAGCGTGTCGACCTGGAACTCCAGAAAGGGACGCTCCGTCGGCGGAGGACGGGTCTCCAGCGAGATCACGCCCGCGCTGAAACGCCCGTACTGCAAGGGGTATCCGCCGGGATAGAAATCGAGCTGGCCCACCAGCCGCGAGGAGATCACCGCGGGCCCCGCGCCGAAGTGATAGAGCACCGGCACCGGGAAGCCGTCGATGAAGAACCCGGTGTTCTCGAAGCTCGCCCCGCGCACCACGAAGAAGCCCAGGCCGAAGGGCGTGCGGGCCACGCCCGGGAGCGAGGCCACCACGCGCGTGGGCTCGCCGAAGGTGCCGGGCACGGTGGTGAGCTCCTCGGCGCGGAGGGTCATCGTGGTGGCCGCGCCCGCGAGACGTCGCGTGCGCACCGTAGCCTCGCCGCCCTCGCCCGCGTCGACGGGCGGCGCGGCGGGGGTGACCGCGCGACCACGGCCCGCGGCGAGCACCGCATCGGCCTGCTCGGCGAAGGGGTTCGTCGGCATCGCGAAGGGGAGGAGGGGCTCCGCCGCGCGCAGTCGGTAGCGAAAGCGGATGACCGCGGGCACCGCGCGGCCGTCGCGCTCCGCGGGGCTGAAGCGCATCTCGCGGGTTGCGTCCAATACGCGCTGATCGAGCGCAAGGTCGAGCGACTCGATGATCCGCGCGCGGGTCACACGGCCCTCGGCGTCGAGGCTCAGCTCCAGGCGCACCGACGCGTCGGCCGCGAAGCGCGCGCCCGGCGGGAGGGTGATCTCGGGCGCGCCAATCAACCGTGGGGGCGTGTCAGCGCGCGCCGCGCGAGGCACCGCGACGGTGAGGGTGAGCGCGGGGGCGAGCCAGCGGGAGAGGCGCACGGGCGGTGGGGACCATCCGTCGGATGCGAGGCGTTGTCACCCCGCGAAGCTCACGCGTCGGGCGGAGTGTGAGGGGCGGGGTGGTGACGGTGACCCGCGTCCTCCGCGGGCGTGGGGTGGTGCGCGTGACCCGCGTCCTCCGCAGGCGTGGGGTGGTGCGCGTGACCCGCGTCCTCCGCAGGGGTGGAGTGATGCGCGTGCCCGGCGTCTTCGTGGGGTGGAGGATGGGCGCCCGCGTCGAGCATCGTCGTCGCCCCGTGGTCCCACACGGTGGGCACGTCGTAGAACCAGGGCGTCTCGGCCGCGGCGTCTTCGTCGCGCGATCGACGGCCGCTGCGCGTCGGCAACACCACGTCGGCCCCAGGGCGGTTCCACGCGGGCAGCGGCGCCAGCGTCACGTCGGCCCGCGGACCCACCACCGGGATCGGAACCACCGCCCCCGCGTCCATACCCGGCACCGCAGGCGCGGCCGGGTCGGTGCGGTGTGACAGCGTGAGGGCGAGCTCCGCCCCCCCCGCGATGAGCCCGACGCCGAGCAGCACCCAGGGCCAGCGACGCGGCGACCGCGCGGGGGTCATGCCCACGGTGGACGCGTTCGGCGGCGGGGCGGCGCCGAGCACCCGCGGCGGGAGTTCCTGCCGCGCGATGGCCTGCTCCAGCGCCACGCGAGGGAGCGCCTCGGTGCCCGACGCCTCCAGCGACACCGCAGGCAACGCCTCGGTGCGGGGGATCGACGTCACCCCCGGCGCGAGGGGCACGGCCGTGAGCGCCGCGGTCTTCGGCACCGCGGCGACGCCCGGTCGCAGCAGCGGCAGCAGCGCGTCCCCCGCGGCGGCGCCGTCGGCGAAGCGCTGCGTCGGATCCATCGCGAGGCAGCGCGCGAGCCAGGCGTCGAAGCCCCCGGGCAGCCGCGCGGCCACCCCGAACTCCGCAGCCCGCGCGCTCGCCGCGACCCGCGTGGGGGAAAGCAATTCGCGCAGCGCCGCGGCCCCGTGTGCGCCCTTCGCCGACGCGCGCCAATAGCCATGGCCCGTGAGCAGCCAGAAGGTGAGCAACCCGAAGGAGAAGACATCCGTCGCGGGGGAGAGCGCCGCGCCGACGTCGGTCTGCTCGGGCGCCATCCACTGCGGCGACGCGAGGTCCTTCACGGTGTCGGCGTCGCCGAGGGTGGCGTGCAGCAGGCGGTCGACGCCGAAGTCGGTGACCTTCGCGACGAAGGGGAGCCCCACCGTGCGCGCCTCGGTGAGCCGCACCTTCGCGGGGCTCAGCCCGCCGTGGACCACCCCCACGCGGTGCGCCGCCGCGAGCGCGTGGCAGACCTGTCGACACAGCTCCGCGACCTCGTCGGCCCGAAGAACACCGCGGGCGCGCGTGACCCCATCGAGGTCATCGCC
>JBILLI010000726.1:0-3917 GCA_044376155.1 Polyangiales bacterium | reverse complement strand
ACGACGAGCCCCTCGCGCGCGCCGAGCGCTGGCGGCCGAGTTATTAGCGTTCCCCCCACGTCCTTCGAGAGAGCACCCCAGGAGCCCCCCATGCGAAGCGCCAACACCGCGAGGACCATCGACCGGAACCCCTCCGCCGAGACCGCCGAGGGCGTCGTGCTCTCCACCCACGACGACCGCACGTGGAGCGTGCGCGTGGGCGCCCACGTGCTCCGCGCCCGCCGCGCCGTGGCCTGCCTCGTCGAGCCCGCCGACGGCGACGAGGTGCTGGTGGTGCTGGGCGAGCGCGACGTCTGGGTGCTCTCGGTGCTGCACCGCGAGGGCGACGCCCCCCTGGAGCTCGTCGCCGACCGCGACCTGCGCCTGCGCCTGCGCGACGGCCGCCTCGCGGTGGTCACCCGCGACGGGGTCGACGTGGTCACCGAGGGGGGCGTGCGCGTCGTCGCCCCCGAGGCCACCCTGCGCGCGCAGACCGCCACGCTGCTGGTCGACGCCGCGGCGGTGCTCGGCGGCGTGCTGGAGATCGAAGCGCAGAAGGTCCGCACCGTGGCCGACCGCTGCGAGCAGGTCATCGGCAGCCTCACGCAGCGGCTCAAGCTCGCCCTGCGGGTCACCGAGACCCTCGACAGCGTGCGCGCCGGACAGATCGACTGGGAGGCCCGCACGAACCTCCAGCTTCACGCCAAGGGCGCGCTCGTCACCGCCCGCGAGGTGGTGAAGCTCGACGCCGAGCAGATCCACGTCGGCTGACTCCAACCTCGCAGGACCCACAGGAGCGCAACGAGATGTTCGCCAACAGCCAGATGATGGGCGTCGACATGGGCTTCCCCGACGTGTGCCTCACGCCCATGCCCGTGCCCACGCCGATCCCCTACCCCAACATCGCGATGGGGCCCATGGGCGTGCCCCCCGCGGTGGGCGTCTTCTTCATGTGCACGCCCGCGCACAACATGGCCACCACCGTGGTGATGACCAACGGCGACAACGCCGGCGTGGCCCTGGGCGTCGCCTCGGGGCTGGTCATGGGCCCCGCGCGACACCTCACCGGCGCGTTCACCGTGCTCGTGCGCGGCATGCCCGCCACCCGGCTCACCAGCGTCGCGCTGCAGAACAGCACCAACTGTCCGGGCATGCGCGTCGTGCCCAGCCAGGTGAAGGTGATGCTGCTCTCACCCTGAGGCCGCCACTTCGCCCTCCCGCGGATCCCTGGGATTCACCGCCAGGCGCACCTTCTCCCCCACCGCGTACCGCGCCGTCTCCGCCGCGGGCACCCGCACCTTGGTCACCACCGTGTGCGTCTCGCCGTCGCGCGCGTGGGCGAGCTCCAGCCGCATCGCGAGCACGCCGGGCTCGTACACCCCGGTCTGCCGCGCCGCGAGGACCACCGCCTCGACGCGCGGCCACGCCGCCACCTCCCGCGCCCGCAGGCGCCACGCGGCGAGCAGGCACAGGGCCGTGAGGGGCTGGAGGTACAGCCAGCGCTCGGCGCGGCCGGGCTTCTGCGCGGCATCGCCCGCGAGCGCCCACCCGAGGGGCGCGAGGAGCAGGAGGGCCGCCACGAGACGCAACACCGCGCGCATGGGCGCAGCATCGCGCGGCCCTCACGGCGCTGTCGAGGTCCTCAACGATCGTCGGGGCGCGTACCATCGCCGCATGCACGCTCGCTCCGCACTCCTCCGCGCCCTCAGCCTCACCGCGCTCGCGGGGTGCTACGGCGCCGAGGCCTCGGACGCGTGTGTCCTCGCGCCCCTCGCCGCGCCGCCCACCTGCGAGACCCATCCCTCCCTCTGCGGGCGCCCGGTGCGCGCCGACCTGCGCCAGCCCAACCCCGCCTACGCGGTCGACCTGGTCTTCGTGCCCGAGGGCTACGCCGCGAACGAGCTCGGAGACTTTCACGCGCGGGTGTCGTCGCTCCTGCGCGACCTCGAGGCCGACCGCGGGAGCATCGTGGGCCGAGACCCCGCGCGCTTCAACCGCTACGTCATCGATCTCATTGCGCCGCAAGGGGGTACGGTGAGCGATGGCGCGCTCGACACGCCCCTCCGGGGCTGCCTCGGGCGCGACACGATCACCCCCGCGGGCACGCCGCTGCTCGTGGTGAACGCCGACCTCGCCGGCTTCACGGCCCGCGCCCACGTGCCCGCGGCCGACGTGGTGGTGGTGCTGATGAACCACGGCGGCGCCCGCGCCAACGCGCCCCGCCTGCGCAGCTTCGAGCAGGACCTCGGCCTCGCGGTGCTCGGGCGGCAGCACGGCGCCCGGGTGCTGGACCACGAGCTCGGGCACGCGCTGGTGCACCTCGGCGACGAGTACGTCGACGGCGCCGACTGCTGGAGCGAGCGGAGCCCGGCGCCGGGCCTCGCGCGATCCCCGGGCGACTGGTGGAGCGATCTCGCGGAAACACCCAACCTCACCCAGGACCCGAGCGGCGCGCGGTGGTCGGCCGTGGTTCGCGGCGCGCGCGCGGGCGGGGCGCGCCACGCGCGGTGCGTGTACCACCCCACGGACGCGTGCCGCATGGGCGACGACGACGCGCGCCCATTCTGCCCGGTGTGCGACGACGCCATCGAGCGGTTGCTGCGCGACGTGCGCGCCGGGGTCGACAACCGCGCGCCGCGCTGCGGACTCTACGTCGCCGCGCTGACCGTCGACGGGCAGCGGGTCGTGTGCCCCTTCACCCGCGGCCCCGGCGGCCCCGTGCGGATCGCGGTGCGCGGGGCGAACGACGATGCCCTGCTCGACGGCGTCTACGATCCTGCCGCGGTCAGCGTCGCCCCGTCGCTGACGTTGGGGCGGGGGTGCGCGCGGGTCTCAGCGCCCGCGTCGGGTGAGCTCACCGTGCGCGTGCACTGCTGGTCGGTCACGGGCGCCCACGCCGAGAACACGCTCACCCTGCGTCCGTAGAAAATCGCCCCGGGGCTGTCACACTCCGCGCGGCCCCGACGACGACCGCACGTGCAGCCCTCGACCATGCCCCTCGACTGGAGCGCCCAACAGTTCCGCGACGCCCTGCTGCGCTACGTGAGCCGTCGCGTGCCCGCGCCCGACGCCGAGGACGTGGTGCAGTCGGTGCTCCTCGAAGCGGCCACCGCGGCGCAGCGCCCCGACGACCCGGTGAGCGTGCGGCGCTGGATCTGGGGCATCGCGCGACACAAGGTCGCCGACCACCACCGCCGTGTGCGCCGCGAGGGGACCGACACGCCCGACGCGCTCCCGACGCCCGCCGCGACGGAGGTCGACGACCTGCTCCGATGGGCCGCGCGCGAGCTGCCCCCGGGCGACGACGCGCCCGAGACCCTGCGCTGGCTGCTGCGCGAGGCCGACGGCGAGACCCTCGACGAGATCGCCCGCGACGCGCGCGTGCCCGCGACCGCCGTGCGGCAGAGAGTGAGCCGTCTGCGCAGGCACTTTCGCGCGCGCCACACTTTGCTCCTCGCCGCCACCGGGCTGCTCCTGGGGCTGCTCGTGTGGTGGGCGTCGCGCGACGAGGCGCCAGGCCCGCCGCGGGTGCTGCCGTCGCCCGACATCGCGTCGCCGCACGCCCCGCCCGACGCGTCGCTGCCCGCGGCCCTGCCCGACGTGGTGACCGACGCGCCCGACGCGGTGGTTGACGAAGACGTCTCCACGCCTCGCACCGCGCCCCCCGACGGCGCGGTGCGGCCGCGTCGGGTGCGACGTCCGAGCGAGCCCTTCGGCCGGTCCAGCGGGCCTTAGCAGGGATCCGTACTTTCTGCAGTGTGGACTTGAATTCTCGTGGTCTCAACCGTCACCGCGAGCCCCCACCCCCGGCCCCGTCCCCACGAGTGCTTGGCTTTACCCAAAACCTTCGGACGCGGGGTTCGTGCCGCCGGCTCCGCCCGCACGGTCGGCCCTTCGGGCCTGTGCGGGCTGAACCCGGTGTCTGGAGGTGACCGCCC
>JBILLI010000725.1:0-3926 GCA_044376155.1 Polyangiales bacterium | reverse complement strand
TCAAGGCGTTCGCGCTGCTGGTCGTCGCGGGCGGCGACGACTACCATCCGCCCATGCGCGGGAACGCCGTCCTCTTCCTCGTCGCGACGACGCTCGGCGTCGCGTGCAATCAGACCAGCTCCGTCGTCGGCAGCGTGGGCGACGCCGAGGCCCCGGTCGACGCGCCCGCCGCGCAGGACCTCCCCCGCGACATCGCCGTTGACCTCGACGCGCCCGCTGCGTTCGACGTCCCTCGCGCCGACGCGTTCGACGCCGCCGTCGACGTCCCGGGGATGGATGTCGCGACCGGCTGCGCGCGTGACCAGGACTGCGCGGGAGACCCCGGCGGGCCGGTCTGCGACGCGAGCGCCCGCCGCTGCGTCCCGTGCCTCCCGACGCGCGACGCGTGCCCCGCGGGGCGCTACTGCGGGCGCGACAACGTATGCCTCGCCGGGTGCCGCGACGACAGCGCCTGCGGCGGCGCGGCGGGCGACGGCGGCGTCGACGCGGGCGCGAACCGCGCGGGCCGCTGCGAGCCCACCAGCCGCACGTGCGTCGAGTGCGTGATCGACGAGCACTGCCCCGCGGGCACGCTCTGCGTGGGCAACGTCTGCGCCGCGGGATGCACCGACGCTCGCGGGTGCCCCGGCGCGCAGCAGTGCTGCAACGGCGCGTGCAGCGACCCCGCGTCGAGCATCGCCCACTGCGGCGGCTGCGGGCGCGTGTGCGCCGTGCCCAACGCCATGCCCGCGTGCCAGAACGGCATGTGCACCGTGGGCGCCTGCGCCGCGCCCTTCGCGGACTGCGACCGGCTCCCCCAGAACGGCTGCGAGGTCGACACCCTGCGCGATGTCGCGCACTGCGGCGGCTGCGGCGCCCGCTGCGCCGACCGGCCCAACGCTGCGGTGCAGTGCGCCGCCGGGCGCTGCGAGTTCGCCTGCAACCCGGGCTTCGCCGACTGCGACGGCGCGGCCGACAACGGCTGCGAGGTGAACCTCCAGACCGACATCGACCGCTGCGGCGCCTGCGGCACGACCTGCGCGCCGCCCAACGGCACCCCCGCGTGCGTCGCGGGACGCTGCGCCGTCGCGGCCTGCGCCACGGGCTTCGGCGATTGTGACGGCAACGCCACCAACGGCTGCGAGACCGACCTGCGGGCGAGCACCGCCCACTGCGGCACCTGCGGATCCATGTGCCCGGCCCCGGCCAACGCCTTCCCCGGCTGCCTCGGCGGACGCTGCGTCGCCTCGTGCGTCACCGGCTTTCAAGACTGCGATGGCGACGACCGCACGGGCTGCGAGGCCGACCTTCGCAGCAGCGCCGACCACTGCGGCGCCTGCGGCCGCCCCTGCCGCCCCGCGAACGCCACCGGCGCTTGCCGCATGGGCGCCTGCGCGGTCACCGCGTGCGCGCCCGGCTTCGCCGACTGCGACAACGACGCCGCCAACGGCTGCGAGGTCAACCTGCAGAGCGACACCGCCCACTGCGGCGCGTGCCGCAACGCCTGCGCCGTGACGGGCGGGACCCCCGTGTGCAACGCCGGTCGGTGCGGGCTCGGCATGTGCGCGACGGGTCGCGGCGACTGCGACGGGAACACCGCCAACGGCTGCGAGACCGACCTGCTCACCGCGACGCCCCACTGCGGCGCGTGCGGCAACGCCTGCGCGCTCCCCAACGCCGCCCCGGCGTGCGCCGCGGGTCGCTGCGCGGTGGCGTCGTGCGGCGCGGGCTTCGCGGACTGCGACGGCAACCCCGCCAACGGCTGCGAGGTGAACACCCAGGCCGACCCGCGAAACTGCGGCGCCTGCGGCGGTGCATGCGCGCCGGCCAACGCCGTGGGCGCGTGCAACGCCGGACGCTGCGTCGTGGCCGCTTGCAACACTGGCTTCGCGGACTGTGATGGCAACCCCGCCAACGGCTGCGAGGTGATCCTCGCGAGCGACGCGTCGCACTGCGGCGGGTGCGGGCAGCGCTGCCAGGTCCCCAACGCGACGCCCGCGTGCGCCAGCGGTCGCTGCGTGGTCGCAGGGTGCGGCGCAGGATACGCCGACTGCAACGGGCTCCCCGGCGACGGGTGCGAGACCCACATCGCGCAGGACCCCACGGCGTGCGGCGGGTGCGGGCGCGTCTGCTCTCTGCCGCGCGCGTCGGGCGTGGGCTGCGCCGGGGGGCAGTGCACCGTCACTGCGTGCGTGGGCGGCTTCGGCGACTGCGATGGGAGCGCGTCCAACGGCTGCGAGACCGACCTCGCGCGCAGCCCGACGAACTGCGGGGCGTGCGGGCGCCAGCCCCCCGAGGTCTGCAACCTCAGCGACGACAACTGCAACGGCGCCTGCGACGACGTGGGCGGGTGCCGCACCGCCGTGCATCGCTCGTACAACGGCCGCACCGGCGAGCACTTCTATACGGTCTCGCTGAGCGAGGCCGCGTGCTGCGGCTTTGCCCTGGAATTCGCGTCGTTCTACCACCTCTACGCCAGCGCCCAGGCGGGCACCGCGCCCTTCTACCGCTGCTTGCTCACCAACGGGCTGCACCTCTACACCACGTCGTCGAACTGCGAGGGCCGCGGCTCCGTCGAGGGGGTCATGGGTCACATCGCGCAGTCGCCCGCGTGCGGGGCCGTGCCCCTGTACCGCGTGTTCAACCGGCGCAACGGCGACCACTTCTACACGACCTCGACGGGCGAGCGTGACGGCGCGCTCTCGGGCGGATACGTCAGCGAGGGCGTCGCGGGCTTCGTGTGGACGGGGCCCACGGGATGAATCCGCGGCGCCCGCCGCGCGACGAAGGAACCACACCATGCGCTCCCTGCTCGTGCTCCTGTTCGCCGCCGGCTGCGCGCCGGTCGCCGTGTCGACGCTCCAAGACGCCGCCCCGGGCGACGCGCCGTCCGCCCTCGATGCCCCGGCGACCCGCGTCGACGCGCCCGTCGCGAACGCCGACCGCCCCGCCGTCGCCACCGACCTCGGCGAGCCCGCGTGGGTCGACGTCGACGTCCGCACGAGCGGGTCGTGCCCCGCGCTGAACGCCTGCGGCGGCGACGTGCGCGGCACCTGGGACGTCGCGGGCGTCTGCCTCGAGGTGCCCATCGAGGGCGCGCTCGCGCAGTGCCCCGGCGCGCGCGTGACCCGCCGCGGCGGCCGCGCCCGCGGTCGCGTGACCTTCGGCGAGCGCCTCGCCCTCCGCCGCGCGGAGTGGAGCGCCGAGGTGCAGGTGCTCATCCCCGCGGTGTGCGCGGCCTTCGTCGGCGGGTGCCCGGGCATCCAGGCCGCCGTGCGCAACGTCGCGCCCGACACGACCTGCGCGGCCACCGCGGCGGGCGACTGCGACTGCACCGCGCGGCAGGCGGGGGGCCTCAACGACGGGGACGGGTACAGCGCCGAGGGTGCGCAGATCGTCTCCGCGACCCTCATGCGCCGCTGGGACTACTGCATCCAGGGTGACGCCCTGCGCTACCGCGACGTGAGCGCCCGGGAGCCCCGCGAGCCCGGCGTGATCACCCTGCGCCGAGCCGCTCGATGACGTAGGTCGGTCGAATCTCGCTGCGCTGCAATGCGTTCTGCGTGGTGAGACCCGTGAGCAGCAGCGCGCTGGGGATGCCCACGCCCGCCGCGCCCGCGATGTCGGTGTGGAGCTGGTCGCCGAGCATGAGGGCGTCGCGGGTGCCCAGGCGCGCGAGGGCCGCCTCGAAGATCATCGCCGCGGGCTTGCCGAGGTGCGTGAAGCGCGGCGCGACGCCGGGGAAGCGCAGGGCGAGGGCGCCCTCGAGCATGGCCGCGA
The DNA here is from genome assembly GCA_044376155.1 of Polyangiales bacterium. Classification (GTDB taxonomy): domain Bacteria; phylum Myxococcota_A; class Polyangia; order Polyangiales; genus JAWKRB01. Next base: position 167 of record JBILLI010000725.1, on the reverse strand, counting down.
GGGTGCCCGCGGTGAACCCATAGGCGCCGCCGCGCGCGGGGTAGATCAGGTCGGGGTTGGGCAGCAGGAGGGCCGGGGCGCGCCCGCGCTCCACCGCGCGCATGAGCCCGGTGAGCACGGCCTCCAGGGTGGGGAGAAAGTCGAAGCCGCTGTCGTCGGCGATGACC
>JBILLI010000723.1:0-3938 GCA_044376155.1 Polyangiales bacterium | reverse complement strand
CGCGCCGAAACATCTCGCTCCGACACGGCCCGTCTCGCGTGGAGCGGGCGCTGCGAGTCGCCGTGACGGTTGACGCCACGGGTTCTCAAGCCTGCGCGGCCGAAAGCACGGATCCCTGCTAAGGCTCCGACGCAGGACACGTGAAGCCAACTCCCTGATTCCGTGGAACCCGCCGCGCCACCCACCGCGCGTGCTCGCGGTCAGTCTCTCACGACATCCCACCGATAGTTGTTGAACGCCAACCGCGCTTCGGGGTGCGCGTCGACCCAGCGCGCGACCTCCTCATCGAGGTACGGGCGCAGCCACCGCAGCGCCGCGGCTGCATCGCCAAAATCCCGATCGTACAACCCGCACAGGTACGGCAGCCGCACGACGCCACGGCGCGCATCCACGCTGCACTCCTGCGCGACGTACGCGCGGGTCGCGAGGTCGAGCTCGCGGTCGAAGCCCGCGGCGGTGTACGCGCGAATGGGCGGGCACGAGGCCGCCGCGCAGTTCAGCGCGAAGTGCACCCGCGGGTCGAAGCGCGCGGGCATCGCCGCGAGGCGCGGGTCTCCCCCCCGCAGCGGCGACCAGAACGTGAACGGCGCCGGTCGGTTGCGCCGCAGCAGACCGTGCTCGATGACGTGAAGCGAGAACTCCCCACCCCCCACGCGATACCGCGCGCGGCCGAAGACCCCCAGCGGCACACGCCGCCCCGCGCGGAGGTCGAAGGCGCGCACCGCGTGGAGCATCAGCGCGTTGTAGACGTTCACCCAGAACGCGCCCCGCGCGTCGCCGACGTGCGGCAACGCGGCCGGATCGATCCCGCCGAGACATCGCGCGAGGGCCGGGAGCGCTTCGGGCGCGGTCCGCGCGGTGTGCAGCAGCGTCGCGCTCCACGCCGCGGCGTCGTCGAGGGGATCGCGCGACACGGGATCATTCAGCGTCGTCACCACCCGCGCACCCTACCGCGACCCGCGCTTGCGACAGTGTCTCGCGAGGGGCAGTCTGACGCGGTGCGACGCCTCGCGCCCTTCACGGTCCTGCTGCTCGCGTGCGCGGGCGGAGGACCGCTGCGCCTTGGCACCGACGCCGCCGACATCGCCGACGCGTCCGAGGTCACACCCGACGCGCGCCCGACGCTCACTCCCGACGACGAGGACTGCGCCACGGCGGCGTCTCGCCGCGGCCCCCGGGGATGTCTCTTCTACGCGTCGCAGACCCTGCACTCGGTGCTCGCGCGGCTCGTGCCGGGCGCGCGCCGCGAGGAGTTCCCCTTCGGCATCGTGCTCGCGAACGGAGGCTCCCGCCCGGTGACCGTCACGCTCTCGGGCGGCCCCTTCGCGACCCCCATCACCCGCGAGGTGCCGTCCCTCGGCGCGACCACCGTCGACGTCCCGTGGATCACCACCCTCGCCGACGGCGTGGACCATCTCCACCGCCGCAGCGCCATCGCCCGCCGCGGCGCGGTCATCGTTCGCAGCACCGCGCCCGTCACGGCGTACCAGTTCTCGCCCCTGCGCGTGCGCCTCGGCGACGACCTCTGCCGCAACCGCCTGCCCGACAGCTGCTACGCCTTCAGCGCCGACGCCTCGCTGCTCCTGCCCGCGCACGCCCTCGGCACCGAGCACGTCGCGGTGTCGCTCGCCACGCAGCGCGTGCTGGCCCAGGGGCGCACCGAGTGGTCGTCGTCGCCGGGCTTCGTCACGGTCGTCGGCACGCGCGACGGCACCACCGTCGACCTCCGCGTGCACGGCCGCATCGCCGCGGGGGAGGGGGTCGCCGCGCCCGGCCCCGACGGCGCGGTGCGCGTGACCCTCGACGAGGGCGACGTCGTGCAGGTGCTCTCCGGGCACGACGGCCTCTGCGCCGACGAGCGCTACGACCGCGTCAACGACAGCACCTTCTGCGCCCCGCGCGCCGACGAGGACCTCACCGGCACGACCCTCACCTCCTCGCACCCCGTGGCGGTGTTCGTCGGCCACGACTGCGCGTCGGCCCCCTTCGACCGCTTCGCGTGTGACCACCTCGAAGAGCAGCTCCCGCCCGTGAGTGTCCTCGGCACGAGCTACGTCATCCCCCGCGTGCCGCCCGTGCTCCCCACGCGCCCCGCGGATCCCCCCGAGGGCGAGCCTACCCTCGTGCGCGTGGTCGGCGCGCGCGACGGCACCACCCTGCGCTTCGACCCGCCCGGCGCCCACGCCGTGACCACCCTCGACCGCGGCGAGGTGCTCGAGTTCGAGACCCGCGACGACGTCATCCTCGACGCCAGCGCCGCGGTGCTCGTGGCCACCCTCCGCGTCGGCGCGGAGTACTACCCCACCGCCCTGGGCCTCTCGGGCGGCGCCCTCGGCGACCCCTCGCTCAGCATCGAGACCCCCGTGCAGCAGTACCGCACCCGCTACGAACTCTTTGCGCCCCAGGGCTTTCCGCGCACCATGATCAGCGTCGTGGCCTCGGGCGCGCCGCCCCTCCTCGACGGCGTCCCCCTCACCGGGACCCCTCGCACGCGCGGTGGGCGACAGGTGTGGAGCGCGCGCGTGAGCGACGGGTTCCACCGCGTCGAGGCCGCGACCCCCACCGGGCGCGTCGGCGTGCGCCTGCTCGGCGACGCACCCTTCAGCTCGTACATGGTCCCGGGCGGCGGCGACCTCCTGGCCATCACGGCGCCGCTGTGAGCCGCCGAGCCCTCCTCGCGCTGCTCGCGCTGTCGGCGTGTGAGGGCACCTCCGTGACCTTCTCCGACGCGTCCCGCGATGCGCCCCTCGACGCCAGCGACGTCGCCGCGGTGCCCTCGGGCCTGGGCCTGCGCTGCTCCGACGAGCGCGAGCTCACCGAGGTGCTCTTCGGCTGCCGCGGCGGACAGCTCTGCTACACGAGCGGTCGAGGATTTCCCTTCGGGTACTGCACCCAGACCTGCCGCGGTGTGCCGTGCCCCGCCGACGGTGTGTGTGTGGCCCAGGGCGGCGCGCAGTTCTGCCTCCGACGCTGCGCGCGCGACAGCGATTGCCGCACCGACCAGGGATACGTCTGCGCGCGTCCGGGGGCGGGGCTCGACCCCGCGTGTGTGCCCGACCCTTCCCCCCTCGGCACCCGCAGCGGCGCGGCGTGTGGGACCGCCTCGCCCGTGATGGACGCCGGCGTGCTCGACGAGTCGGTGTCGCACGAGCGCGAAGACTCCGACCTCGAGATCGACCCCACGCTCGCGCGCTCGCCGCGCACGTCGACCCTCGTCGCGGCCTTCGAGGGGCGCTTTCAAGGGCGCGACCTCGCGGGCCTCCTCGCGCGCAGCCGGGCGACGGCCTGGGACGCGCTCAACCCCCTGCGCGACAGGGACTTCGAGAACGTCACGGGCGCGGTCGTGGCCTTCGATGACGCGGGCGCGCTCTTCGCGAGCTGGAAGGCCGAGAGCTTCGACCGGCCGTCGGTGCGCGTGCGCCTCGCGCGCTCGCTCGACGAGGGCGACACCTTCACGGCGGTGAGCGCCGACGACGAGAGCCTCTGCGCGGCCGGGTGCTCCGCGCCCGCGCTCACCGCGTGGGGCGACGGCGAGGCGGCGGTGGCCTTCGTCACGCAGGGCAACGGGCGGCTGGTGCTCCGCCGCGGTCACGACGGAGGCACGCGGTGGGAAGCGACCGTGACCCTCGGAGACATCGAGACCGTGCGGGGCGGATCCCTCGCGCCGCGGTCTCCCACGCTGCGTCCCGCGGAGGGCGGCGGGGTGCACGCGGCCTGGGTGGTCACGCGCCGCGAGAACACCCGCGCGCACCTCGGCGACGTGCTCAACGAGGTGCGCTACGCCCGGGTGCGCGACGGCGCGGCGGTGACCGCCGAGCGGGTGTCGCTCCCTCAGGGGGTCGTGGCACACACGCCATCCCTTGCGGCGCAGGGTGATCGGGTGCACGTGGCCTACGTCGCGGGTGAGGGAGATGGCGTGTGGGACGTGGTCCTGGCGA
>JBILLI010000722.1:0-3946 GCA_044376155.1 Polyangiales bacterium | reverse complement strand
CCGTGGTGCTCACGGGCGACATCCACACCTCCTGGGCCTTCGACGTCACCCCCGCCCCCGGTGACCCACAGCGCTACGACCCCGAGACCGGCCGCGGCTCCCTCGCGGTGGAGCTCGTGACCCCCGGGGTGAGCGCGCCGAGCCTGCTGCGCATGGGCCCCGACGAAGAGGAGCGCATGCGCAGGTCGCTGCGGCACTTGAAGTTCGTCGATCTCACGCGCCGCGGATGGGTGCTCGTCGACCTCACCGACGCGCGCCTCCAGGCCGTGTGGAACCTCATGGACGACGGCACCATCGAGCGCCGCGACCCCACCCTCTCGACGCGCGTCGCCGCGGTCCTGGAGTCGCGCGCGGGCTCGCGGCACCTCACCCCGCGGCGGGAGCCCGACGCCCCCCCCGAGAACCCGCCGCCCCTCGCGCCGTAGTCAGAACTGAAAGTAGATGAAGGGCACCGCGGCGGGCCGCGCGAGGTGGCGCACCGCCGCCGCGAGGGCCACGAGCCACGCCGCGCGCAGCCACCACGGCGCGCGCACGAAGAGGTCCCGCACCCGCCCCTCCCACGCGAAGGGCACGGCGTGACCGAGGGCCGCGACGACCGCGGCGAGCGCGAAGGCCCTGGGCACGTTGGCGACGTCCCGCGTGCCGCGGAGGATCTGCGCGAACACCTCCCGCGCGTGGTCGAAGCTCGTCGCGCGAAAGAACACCCACGCGACGCAGACGTACTGCACCGTGAGAAAGGTCGCGAAGGCCCGCCGCGGCAGGGAGGGCGTCGACGCGCCCGCGCCGCGCTGCGCCGCGCGGGTCACGGCGAGGCCCACGCCGTGGAGGGCGCCCCAGGCGAGGAAGGTCCACGCCGCGCCGTGCCAGAGGCCCCCGAGGAGCATGGTGAGCAGCAGGTTGCGGTAGGTGCGCGCGGCGCCCTCGCGGTTGCCCCCCAGCGGGACGTAGAGGTAGTCGCGCAGCCACGTGGAGAGGGAGATGTGCCAGCGCCGCCAGAAGTCCGCGAGGTCACCCGCGAGGTAGGGCGCGCGAAAGTTCTCGGGGAGCTCGAAGCCGAGCATCGCCGCGGCGCCCACCGCGATGTCGCTGTAGGCCGAGAAATCCAGGTAGATCTGCAGCGCGTAGCCGTAGACCGCGAGGAGGTTCTCGGCCGACGAGAAGTGCGAGGGCGCGGCGAAGACCCGGTCGACCAGGGTCGCCGCGAGGGTGTCGGCGAGGCAGAGCTTCTTGGCCACGCCCAGCGACACGCGCCAAAGGCCCTCCAGCGCGCGCCGCGGGTCCACCGCCGGGGGAGCTGCGATCTGCGGGAGGAACTGCTCCGCGCGCACGATCGGCCCGGCCACGAGCTGCGGAAAGAACAGCACGAAGGTCGCGAACTCGCCGAGCGACGCCGTGGGGCGCAGGCGCCGTCGGTACACGTCCACGGTGTACGAGAGCGACTGGAAGGTGTGAAACGAGATCCCCGCGGGGAGGATCAAGCGCCACGGCTCCCAGCGCGCCTCGCGCCCCAGCGCGCGGGCCAGCGCCGCGAGGTTCTCGCCGAAGAAGTCTGCGTACTTGAAGACCGCGAGCACCCCGAGGTTCGCGACCAGCGAGACCACCAGCATCACCCGCCGCGGCCCCGGCGCCTCCCGCGCCTCGATGGCGCGCGCCAGGAAGTAGTCGAGCACGATGGTCCCGAGGATCAGCCCCAGGAGGTAGCGGTAGGCCCCGGGCATCGCCGCCGCCCACGCGTGATAGAACACCGCGCTGAGCAGAAAGAGCGCGCCCTGCACCGCCGCGCCGCGCGTCGACGGCCTCGCCCGCGCGCCCCACGCCGCGCCCCACCCCAACAACCACAGCGGGTGACCGGCGATCGCCAACACCCGCGCCAGGCCCTCCAGCCGCCCCGCCGCCCACGCCCCGGCGAAGAGCACCAGCGCCGCCCCCATGAGCGCCCCGAGCCCCCGCGCGCGCCGCACCGCGCGCGCCTCCCCCCCATCGACGGGACCGCGCGACGCGCGCCACCACCCCGCCGCGAAGAGCGCCAGGCCCACCGCCCATCGCGCCGGAGACACCGCGCCCTGCAACAGCGCGCCGAAGGGAGACGCCAGGGGCGTGTGCGGGCGCAGGGCGAGGGTCCACGCGAGGTCGCCCAGTCCAAGGTAGACCACCGCCGCGAGGGCCGTCGTGCGCCCCGAGGCGATGGGCGCGCGCAGCAGCGCGCAGGCGAGCACCGCCGCGAGGAGAAAGAGCGAGAACGCGCCGTCGGCGAAGCTCACGCAGAACGCGTTGGGGCGCAGGGGGTTGGGAGCCTACGCACGTCGTCGGAAGGCACGGCGGTGGGCATCGCGCGGCGGAGCATAGTCCAGCGCGGAGAAAGCTTCAGGGGGCGGCGCCGAGGGCGCGCGCGAGCAGGCTCACGAGCACCTCGGGGTGCGCCGAGGGCATGGTCGCGGCGACGCCGGCCTCGCGCAGGGGCTCCTGCATGGCCTCCTCGGCGCCGACCGCGAAGACCAGGGTATATCGGGTGTCGGGGTGCTCGCGCACCGAGGCGCACCAGCGGGCGTCGTGGATCCCGCTGCGGGGGAACTCCACCACCACCGCGTCGAGCAGCGCGGGGCCCGCGCAGCGGCGACCGACCTCGGCGAGTGCGCGCACCGCGTCGTGCTCGACGATCACGTCGAAGCTCGCCGAGAGCCGCTGCGCGAGCTCTCCGAGGGGCGACCCCGGCGCGGTGACCAGCATGACCTGCGGGCGCTCGGGCGCGACCCCCGCGGGCACGGGCTTGTCGTAGCGCCGCAGCAGGTGCAGCAGCGCGCGGCGGCGAAAGCGAAGGTGACGCCCCGGCGTGCGAAAGGCCTCGATGTCTCCGCGGTCGACCCAGTTGTGCACCGTCTTGAGGTCGACGCCCCAGATGGTCGCCACCTGGGAGGCGACGAAGATGGGCTCGCGCGGCGCGATGGGCAGCCGCCGCTTGCGGGCGCGGCGCCCCTTGGGGCGGGGCTGGCCGCTGATCAACAGGCTGGTCTGCTGCTGGAGCACCGCGGCGAGGTCGCGGGTGTGTCGCCGCGAGACCACGCCGACCACGCCCGGCTCCCGCGCCACCGAGGCGACGCGTTCGTCGGGTGAGACCAGCACGCAGCGAAACGCCTCGACGCCGAGGATCGCCCGCGCGGCGTTGACCCACTGCCGCTCGTCGATGCCGTCGAGGGTCGTGGGGAGCACCACGATGTCGGGCGGCGCCCCCGCGCCGACGCGCTCCCCCAACGCCACCAGCGCGGCGTAGGGGTCGGACCACACGTGCAGGTAGTACCGCGGCGTGCACCAGAGCCCGGTGGTGTCAGTCCCTTCGGGCGAGCCGTACTCGTCCCCGGGGCGCCGCAGCGAGAGCATCTCGACGAGCTCCCGCCGACGATCCCCGTCGCCCTCCACGAGCAGCACGTGGGGTCGGTCGGCCAGCAACGCGTCGGGGATGGGATAACCCCATCGGCGCAGGAAGCGCAGCACCGACGCGTGGCGAAAGCGCAGGTGCCCGCCGTCGGTGCGAAAGCTCTCCAGCCCCGCGGTCGACTCGACATCCGCGCTGCGACCGCACCAGTTGTGGATGGTCTTCAGGTCCACGTCACACATCGACGCGAGCTGCGATGCGAGGAACACCGGCTCCGGGGGGACATCCGAACTTCGGCGCACGCCGCCGCCATGAGCGTCACTCATCAACAAGGGACCGCCTCCACTGCTCCGCGAAGCTACATGGAACCGCGCACAGCACAACCGCGGCGCAAAGGCGCCCGTCACGCATCACTCGCGCCGACAAAGACCGGGAAGATACGCCACCGCCCTCCTGGATGGTCGTCAACACACTGGCAGCCAGGCGCCCTGCTCGTAGCGAAAGCGCGTGGGCAGCGATGGGTCGGCCAGGGGCACCGCGCGCGGGTGCGCGGGGTCGTCGGGCAGGGCGACGTGG
>JBILLI010000120.1:0-14171 GCA_044376155.1 Polyangiales bacterium | reverse complement strand
AGCACCAGGGCCAACGCCTGACGGTGACGCCCGAGCAGATCTTCATCAAGGCCTGCGAAGACGAGCTCGTGGCGATGATGACCTCGCCCGACGCCGAGCCGTTGAAGGAGGCGCCCAAGGGCCAGCCCACGCTGGTGATGATGGTCGGCCTCCAGGGCCAGGGGAAGACCACCACCTCGGGCAAGCTCGCGCGGCTGCTCGCGAAGGACGGCAAGAAGGTCCTCCTGGTGGCGGCCGACATGCAGCGCCCTGCGGCCATCGAGCAGCTCCAGGTGCTCGGGCAGAAGGTGGGCGTGCCCGTGTTCGCGCTCCCTGGCGCGTCGCCCGTGGAAGTCTGCAGGCGCGCCCTCGCGGTGGCGCGGGTGCAGAAGAAGGACGTGGTGATCTTCGACACCGCGGGCCGTCTCGCCATCGACATGCCGTTGATGGAGGAGCTCGCGGCGATCAAGTCGGACCTCAAGCCGCAGAACATCCTGCTCGTGGTGAACGCGGCCATCGGGCAGAACGCGCTCAACACCGCCCAGGCCTTTCACGACACCCTCGGGCTCACGGGCGTGGCGCTCACCATGCTCGACGGCGACGCCCGCGGCGGCGCGGCGCTCTCGATCCGCGAGGTCACGGGCGTGCCCATTCGCTTCGCGGGCACGGGCGAGGCGATGGACCGCATCGAGCCCTTCCGCCCCGACGGCATGGCGTCGCGCATCCTCGGGATGGGCGACATCGTGTCGGTGGTCAACCAGTTCACCGAGGTGGTCGACCAGAAGAGCGCCGAGCAGCAGGCGAAGCAGATGCTCGAGGGCGACTTCGACTTCGACATGTTCGTCGAGCAGATCAACACCATCCAGAAGATGGGGCCGCTGCAGGACCTCTTCGACCGTCTCCCCTTCTTCCCCGGCGGCATGCCGCAGGACGTGAAGGTCGACGACCGCGAGCTCGACCGGGTCAAGGCCATCGTCGGGTCCATGACCCGCTCGGAGCGCAAGGACGCGGAGCTGTTCCGCGCCGAACCCCGCCGGGTGGAGCGCGTGGCGAAGGGCGCGGGCACCACGAAGGAGGCCGTGGCCGAGCTCATCGCGAAGTTCGTGATGATGCGCGACATGATGCGCAACATTGGCCAACAGGCCGGGCTGCTCTCGAAGATCCCGGGCGCCAAGCAGCTCGCGATGGCGCGGCGGCTCAAGGACCTGGTGAAGGTCCAGGGCGAGCAGCAGGCGATGGCGAACCTCGCGCAGGAGCTCCTGGAGAGCGCCGTGGCGGGCGGCGGCCCCGGGGGGCTCGGGAACATGAACGACCCCGAGGCGATGATGCGCGCCCTCATGGGCGGCGGCGGCCCCGGCGCACCGGGTCGTCCCGCGCCGCGGATGATCAACAAGCCCAAGGTTCGCGACGCGCGCAAGAAGAACAAGCGCTGACGATGGTGTTCACCCTGGATGGAGCCGCGACGCGGGGAGATGCCCCCGCGCGCGCAACGAGGACTTCGATGAGGAACGCTTCTCTGTGGTTGGTTTGCCTCGCGATGGGCGCGGGGTGCGTGGAACAGCCCGCCGCGAACCGCGGTCCCCGGGCGGTGTCGTCCGAGCAGCTGGAGGCCGTGCGCCGCCGCGTGGTGAGCCGCACGGCCCCGACGCCGCAGAACCGCCTCAACGTGCGCTTCGGCAACAAGGTCGAGCTCATCGGCTTTGACACCAGCGTGAACCCGAGCACGGGACAGCTCCGCAAGGGGCAGTCGGTGACGGTGACCTGGTACTGGCACTGCCTCACGCCCACGGGCGAGGGCTGGCGGCTCTTCACCCACCTCGACGACGCCAACGGCCCGCGCACCAACCAGGACAACGTCGGCGAGGTGCGCACGGCGTATCAGCCCGAGCGCTGGCGCGCGGGGGAGTACATCCGCGACCAGCAGACCATCGAGCTCCCGGGTGACTGGGACTCCCCCGTGGTGCGCATGCACCTCGGTCTCTGGAAGGGCGGCGACCGCATGGCCCCCACGGGCGCGCCCGGGCTGAACGAGAACCGCGCGCGGGTGCTGGAGTTCAACACCGGCGAGCAGGTGCAGGTCAGCGAGATGAACGCCGGCCGCGCGTCGGGCGCCATCACCGCCGACGGCGTGCTCGACGAGCCGTCATGGATCAACGCCACCCGCAGCGGCCCGCTGGTGAACACCATGACCGGCGCCCCCGCGGGCGCCACCGAGTCGCGCGCGAACGTGCGGGTGCTCTGGGACGACCAGGCCCTGCACCTCGCGTACGAGGTCAGCGACGACAACCTCGTCGACCCCTCCACCGCGCGCGACAACCACCTCTGGGAGAACGACGCCGTGGAGGTCATGCTCGACCCCAACGGCGACGGGCGGAACTACTTCGAGATCCAGGTCTCGCCGAACAACCACACCTTCGAGACCCGCTACAACGCCGCCCGCGACCCGCAGCCCTTCGGCCAGGTCGACTGGAACCCGGAGCTCCGCACGGGCGTGCGCGCCACGGGCACCATCGGCAACGCCGACGACACCGACACGGGCTACGTCGCCGAGCTCTCCATCCCCTGGTCGAGCCTCGCCGACCTCCCGCACACCCCGCCGCAGGTGGGCGACCAGATCCGCCTGAACCTCTTCGTGATGGACAAGCCCAAGGCCGGCGGTCAGCGCTTCGCGGCCTGGAGCGCACCCCGTCGCGGCGACTTCCACACCCTCGAGCGCTTCGGCCGCATCACCCTCACCGCCGCGCCGCCGGTGCCCGCGGTGGTCCCTGGCACCCCCGTGCCGGGCACGGCTCCCACCGCCGCCGCCCCCGCCGAGCCCACGCCCGCCATCGCGATGCCGGGCCGTCAGCCCGTGGCGGTGCCCACCATCGTCGACCCCACGCGCCTTCAGGTCGTGCGCCCCTCAGCGGCGCAGGCCCCCGCCGCGCACTGATCCCCTCCGCCCTCCCCCCACCGCGACGGCGCCCCCCCGGGCGCCGCCCTCGCGCCGACGATCACTCGTCGTCGAAGTCCTCTTCTTCCTTCTCGAAGTTCAGCTCCTCGGAGGCGAGGTCGGAGTCGATGTCCAGATCATTGACGCTCCAACCCACGCGCTGCGCCGGCCGGATCTCTTCGCGCGCGAACTCCTCGAACGAACCGTAGAACCTCGACATCGCCTTGTTTCCTCCTGGGTGTCGGCGCGAGTGCGACTCACACCTACATCTGCCACCAATGTAGTTTGGACAGACAGGGGGTCAACAATGCCGCTTGCGCCTGCAGAGAACTTGTGGGGTGCGTTGGAGCTCCGGTGGTCCCAGCGGCGCGTTGAAAGCGGGTGGGATTCGGGCTATGAGCGTCGCCCTCTCGCGGGCGCCGGTGCGCCCCGGGCCACACGCTGAGGAGCGTTGCGATGGGTAGGGTCTACGCGATCGCCAACCAGAAGGGCGGCGTCGGAAAGACCACGACGAGCGTCAACCTCGCCGCCTCACTGGCTGCGGCGGAGCGCCGCGTGCTGCTGATCGACATGGACCCGCAGGGCAACGCCGGCTCCGGCCTCGGCGTGAACACCCGCGACGTCCAGCGCGGCACCTACGACGTGCTCCTCGGTCGGGCCACGCTCGACGAGGTGGTGCAGGGCACCGCCCTCCCCTCGCTCAAGGTGTGCCCCGCGTCCCCCGCGCTCGTGGGCGCCGAGATCGAGCTCATCGACCTCGACCGTCGCGACCTGCTCCTGCGCGACGCCCTCGAGCGCGCCCGCCGCCGTTACGATTACGTGCTCATCGACTGCCCGCCGAGCCTCGGGCTGCTGACCCTCAACGCCCTCTGCGCGGCCGACGCGGTGCTGGTCCCCATGCAGTGCGAGTTCTACGCGCTGGAGGGCATCGCCCAGCTCGTGAGCACCATCGAGCGGGTGAAGGCCACGCGCAACCCGAAGCTCGCCATCGAGGGCGTACTCCTCACGATGTACGACCCCCGCAGCGTGCTCGCGCGGCAGGTGGCCGACGAGCTCCGCAAGCACTTCAAGGTCTTCGACACCGTGGTGCCGCGCAACGTGCGGCTCAGCGAAGCCCCGAGCTTCGGCAAGCCCGTGCTGCTCTACGACGTGTCGTCGAAGGGCTGCCAGGCCTACCTCGCCTTCGCCAAGGAGCTGATGTCCCAGAGCTCCAGCCCCCCCCGCAGCGCCCCTGCACCCCGATGAGCGCCGACAAGAACGACAAAGGCCGCAAGGCCGTAGAGACCAAGGAGCCCCGCCGCGCCCTCGGCCGCGGGCTCGACGCACTGCTGCCCGTGACTCAGGTCGCGCACGCCGCCGCCACCCGCGAGTCGCCCTACCGCACCGTCGGGGTCGAAGACGTCGTCCCTCGGGCCGACCAGCCGCGCAAGCACTTCGACGAGGCGGCCCTTCAGGAGCTCGCCGACTCCATCCGCGAGCAGGGGCTCATTCAGCCCCTCATCGTGCGCGCGCTCCCGGGGGAGCCTTCCCGCTGGGAGCTCATCGCGGGCGAGCGACGGTGGCGCGCGGTGCAGCGCGCGGGGCTGCGCGACGTGCCCGTGGTGGTCAAAGACGTCGCCTCCGACGAGGCCTTCGAGATGGCCCTCGTGGAGAACCTCCAGCGGCAGGACCTCGACCCCATCGAGACCGCCCTCGCCTACCGCCGCCTCCTCGACGACCACCGCTACACCCACGAGCAGATCGCCGCGCGCATCGGCAAGGACCGCTCGACGGTCACCAACACCCTGCGCCTGCTGCAGCTCCCGACCGACGTCGTCGACCTCGTGATCTCCCGTCGGCTCTCGGAGGGTCACGCCCGCGCCCTGCTCAGCGCCCAGCAGCCCGCCACCGTCTCGCGCCTCGCGCGACTCGCGGTGGACCGTGGGTGGTCCGTGCGACAGGCCGAGACCGCCGCGCGACGCGGCGAGAAGCCCGCGAAGCCCGCCGACGAGACCGAGGTGAAGCCCGACGCGCCTCCCCGCTCGCCCAACGTGCGCGACCTCGAGAAGCAGCTCGAAGCCGCCCTCGGGATGAAGGTCGTCGTGCGCACCGAGCCCGGCAACACCTCGGGCACGGTTGAAGTCGCCTTCGACGACCTCGACCAGCTCGATCGCTTCCTCGCCCGCGTCCTCGGGAGCTGAGCGCTACAGCGAGAGCGCCGACGGCGGGAGCTTCGCCCGCGCCCACGCGGCGCGCACGGTGTTCTCCAGCAGGCACGCGATGGTCATGGGCCCCACGCCGCCGGGCACCGGGGTGATGAATCCCGCACGCTCCCGCGCGGCCGCGAAATCAACATCACCACATAGCTTGCCCTGCGCGTCGCGGTTGATCCCCACGTCGATCACCGCGGCGCCGGGCTTGATCCACGACCCCTGCACGAAGCCAGCGCGCCCCACCGCGGCCACCACCACATCGCTCTCGGCGCAGAGCGCGGCGAGGTCGCGGGTGCGCGAGTGCGCGATGGTCACCGTCGCCGAGCGCGCGAGCAGCAGCATCGCCATGGGCTTGCCCACGATGTTCGACCGACCGATGACCAGCGCGCGCGCGCCCTCGAGCTTCACCCCCGCGTGGTCGAGGAGCTTCATGCACCCCGTGGGCGTGCAGGGCACCATGCCCTCGCGCCCCGAGAACAGCGCCCCGGCGTTGATGGCGTGAAAGCCGTCGACGTCGCGCGCGGGGTCCATCACGTCGAGCACCGCGCGCTCGTCGATGTGCCGCGGGAGCGGGAGCTGCACGAGCAGCCCGTCGACGTCGTCGCGCGTCTGGAGCTCCGTGATCTTCTGCAGCAGCGCAGACTGCGAGGTGTCGGCGGGCAGTCGGTGCACCTCGCCGCGCATCCCCGCGGCCTCGCAGGCCTTCGCCTTGTTGCTCACGTACACCTGCGACGCGGGGTCTTCCCCCACGAGCACGACGTCGAGCCCCGCCCTCCGACCCGCGCGCGCGGAGAAATCCGCCGCGGCCTCCGCCACCTTCGCGCGCAGGGCCTTCGCCACCGCCACGCCGTCGATCACCTCACCCACGCGCATCAACCTCCGCCGCCCACCTGGGGGAAGCGCCAGAGCATATCCGAGAGGGCCACGCTCGTGCGGTTGATCACCAGGTGCTGCCAGGTGTCGGTGTCCTGCCCGTCCTGCGTGCGCATCTGGTCGAGGTTCTGCGCGAACTGCCGCTGGAGGTAGTCCGCGAGCTCGCCCGCGCGCAGCGCGCTGTCGCGGTTCGCGTCGCCCTCGGTGACCCCGCGGCGGAGGAAGTACGAGAGGTATCCCCCGGCCTGGTAGCGCTGCGCCACCTGCGAGAGCACGTCCTCTTCGGAGGAGTACATCCCGAAGCGGTTCGGCGACGACCCGAAGGCGCGCGCGAATCCGCCCGCGTAGCAGGAGTCGAGCGCGAGCATCCCGACGTCGGCGCGCACGGTGTTGAAGAGCTGCGACATCTCGTGCGAGTTCACCTCGCCGTCGCGCAGCACGATGGTCTCGACGAAGCCGTCGGGGTCGGCGGTGCGGTCCTGCGAGGCGTGACGGGCGCCGTGGCCGCTGTGAAAGAACATGAACACGTCGTTGGGTCCGACGCGCCCGGCCATCTGCGAGAACGCGTTGCGCACCGCGCCCGTGGTGGCCTCGGCGTCGGTGAGCACGATGAACTGCGCGGCGCTCCCGAGGCGAGCGTTGATGTACGCCTGCGCGAGCTGCCGCGCGTCGTCGGCGCAGCCGAAGAGGTTCCCCTGGCCGCCGTAGTCGGTGATGCCGACGAAGACGCCGTACATCGTCCCCTCGCCGCGGCGACCCGCGATGCCCGACGCGGGCGCGGCGCCGTTGGGCCCCACCACCGGGCGCGCCGACGCGCCCATCGTGAGCGTGAACGGACCGGTCTCTCCCGGGCGATACGACGACACCTCCACGCGGTAGCTCCCGGCCGCGGGGAGCGTGACCTGCACCGTGCTGTTGGTGTCTTGCGCGGCGGTGTCGTCGTTGTACCAGCGCTGCCCGTTGGCCCCGATGAGCGCGAGGGTGGGGTCGAAGGCGGTGGACTCCAGGCGCAGCCGCACCATGTCGCCCGCACGCCCTTCAATGCGGTACGAGCGCACGAAGCGACCGCCCGACGAGGGATCCCCGGGCGACAGGTACTCGCTCACGGGCGCGTTCGCGGTGAGGGTCCCGCCCGCGCCCACCTGCGCGTCGGCGCCGGGTCGCCCGCCCGTGACCACGGTGAGCCCCTGCCCCGGCGCGCCCGCCTGCACCACGCCGGTGTACGCACCGGCCATGTTGGGCGCGTAGGTCGTGGCCACGACGCGGTAGCGCCCGTCGGTGGGCGCGGTGAAATCCACCCGGGAGTTCGTCGCCGGCGGCGCCACGTCGTCGTTCTCAATCGCCTCTCCCGCAGGGGGTTCGACGCGCAGCACGGTGTCGAACTCGGCGCTCTCGAGGGTGATGGTCACGCGCTGCCCACGGTGAAAGGTCATCTCGTGCACCGCGAAGAGGCGCCCCTGCGCGTCGGTCTGCGCGCCGGGCCCGAGGCTCCCCTGAAACCGCTGCGACTGCGGCGCGACGGCGGGCTGACCCGCGGGCGCGGGCTGCATCGCGGGCGGCGGAACACCCGGACCGGGCACTCGCTGCATCGCCGGGAGCTGCCCGTTCGGCGGGATGGGCTGCATCGCCGGGAGCTGTCCCGGCATCGGCTGCATCGTCGGGGTCGGGCCGGACGAGGGCTGCATCGCCGGGAGTTGCCCGGGCGCGCCTCCCATGGGCTGCGGCCCCCCGATGGGAACCATCGCCGGGAGCTGCGTGGTGTTCTGCGCAGGCGCCTGCTCGGGGATCATCGTCCCCGCAGGGTAGGGATTGCTCGGCGCGCCGGTGGCGTACCACTCAGGCCGCACGCGAAAGCGCGTGTCGTCGTCACCCTTGGAGGGCGGCGGCTTGGCGCGCCCTTCGACCAGCCCCACAGCGAGGCGCAGGTTGCCCGCGGCGGTGGGGCGGAGCTGACCGTCAGGGCCGAGGGCGTTCGGGCCCGGCTGCGTCGCGCGCGCGGGCGTCTCCGTGCGGCGACACGCGGCGAGGGAGAGGGCGGTGAGCACCAGAGCGAGCCGTCGCGCGTTGACCATGAGCCATCACTCCTCGCCGAAGAGCAGGGAGGGTCCCTTCGAGCGCGGGGATCATACGCCGGGTCGTCGCGCGGATCACCGCAGCGAGGAGATCCAACGATCGAGCTCGCCCACGATGACCCGCGGGGCGCGGCGCAGCGCGGCGACGTCGCGTGAGCCCGTGAGCAGCATCAGCGCGCGGAGCTCGCGCTCGACGCCGTCAAAGAACGCATGAGCACCCGCGACGCCGCCCTCGCGCAGGGCCTTCAGCGCCGGCCGCGCGATGCCCGCGGCGGAGGCCCCCAGCGCGAGCGCGCGGGCCACGTCGGTGCCCGTGAAGACCCCACCCGTGGCGATCACCGTCTCGAAGCCCACGGGCGCGCAGAGGGCCACGCTGGCGGCGGTGGGCACGCCCCAGTCCCAGATCGCCTCGCCGAGCGCGCGCGCGCCGCCTTCGGCGCGAAGGGTCTCGACGCCGACCCACGACGTGCCGCCCGCGCCGCTCACGTCGACGTGCCGCACGCCCGCGGCGAAGAGCCGCCGCGCCGTGTGGGGGGCGATGCCGTTGCCGGTCTCCTTCGCGATGACGGGGATGCCCAGGCTGCGCGTGACGCGCGTGAAGAAATCCGCGCCGCCGCGAAAGTCACGGTCGCCGCCGGGCTGCACGAGCTCCATCGCGGGGTTGAGGTGGATGCACAGCGCGTCGGCGCCGACCTCTCCCGCGATGCCACGGAGCGCGTCGTCGTCGAGCTCGCGCGCCTGCACGAGGCCGAGGTTGCCGAAGAGCAGCGTCGTGGGCGCGACCTCGCGCACGCGGTAGGTCCACGAGACCTCTCCACGGCGGTGCATGGCGCGCTGGCTCCCCAGGCCGAAGCCGTAGCCCCGGTCCTCGGCGACCTCGGCGAGGGTGCGGTTCACCGTGGCGGCCTCGTCGTTGCCGCCGGTCATCGCGGCGATCACGATGGGCGCGCGCAGGCGCTTGCCGAGCAGCGTGACGCCGAGGTCGATCTCGTCGTGGTGCAGGTCGGGCAGCGCGTCGTGCACGAGGCGCACGCACTCGAAGAGGGTCGTGCGGTCGCGAAAGCCCACCGGGCCGGTGGCGCAGAGGTCGAGGTGATCCTGCTTGCGTTGGGAGATGTCGGAGGTCATTCGCCGCGGTGGTACCGCGCGCGAGGGGCGGCGGTCCAGCCGCGGCGTGGCGATCAGCCGCGGTCGGCGAGGGAGACGTAGTCGCGCGCGGTGGCGCCCGTGTAGATCTGGCGGGGGCGCGAGATCGGCGGGCGGTCCTGGTTCATCTCGCGCCAGTGGGCGATCCAGCCGGGCAGTCGCCCGAGGGCGAACATCACGGTGAACATGTTCGTCGGGATCTCGAGGGCGCGGTAGATGATCCCCGAGTAGAAGTCGACGTTGGGGTAGAGCTTGCGCGAGACGAAGTACTCGTCCTTGAGGGCGACCTCTTCGAGGCGCTTGGCGAGGTCGAGCAGGGGGTCGTTCACGCCGAGCTTGGCGAGCACGCGCTCACACGCGCCCTTGATGATCTTCGCGCGGGGGTCGAAGTTCTTGTAGACCCGGTGGCCGAAGCCCATCAGGCGGAAGTTGCTGTTCTTGTCCTTCGCGAGGTCGACGTACTTCTGCAGGTTGCCGCCGTCGCGGTGGATGGTCTCGAGCATCTCGATGACCTCCTGGTTGGCCCCGCCGTGGAGCGGGCCCCAGAGCGCGAGCACGCCCGCGGCGACGGAGGCGAACATGTTCGACCGCGCGCTGCCGACGACGCGCACCGTGGAGGTCGAGCAGTTCTGCTCGTGGTCCGCGTGGAGGATCAGCAGCAGGTCGAGCGCGCGCACGACCTCGGGGTCGACCTCGAAGTCCTCGGTGGGGTACCCGAACATCATCTTCAGGAAGTTCGCGGTGTAGGACAGCCCGTTGTCGGGATAGATGTACGGCTGGTTCTTCGAGCGCTTGTACGACCAGGCCGCGATGGTGGGCAGCTTCGCGAGCAGGCGGAAGGTCGAGACCTCCACGTCGTGCGGGTTCAGCGGGTCGTTGGAGTCCTGGTAGAAGGTCGACAGGGCCGACACCGTCGACGCGAGGATCGCCATCGGGTGCGCGTCGCGCGGGAACGCGTTGAAGAGGTTCTTCAGGTCCTCCTGGAGGAGGGTGTGGCGCGTGATGGTGTGGCTGAACTGCTCGAACTGCGCCGCCTTGGGGAGCTCTCCGTAGATCAGCAGGTAGGCCACTTCGAGGAAGCTGCTCTTCTCCGCGAGCTGCTCGATGGGGTAGCCCCGGTAGCTCAGAATGCCCTTCTCGCCGTCGAGGAACGTGATCGCGCTCTTGCACGATGCCGTGTTCACGAAGCCGGGGTCGAGGGTCACGAGGCCCGTGGCGCCGCGGAGCTTGCTGATGTCGATGCCCCCCTCGTTTTCAGACCCGACGGTCACGGGGAGCTCAAGGTTCTTGTCGTCGTATTGCAGGATCGTCTTCGGCATCGGGCTCTGGCCTCCAGCAAAGGGGTGTCGTGGGGTCGTCGTCGTCGTACCGGCGGGGCGCGAGAGTACCCGAAGATCGGCGACGCGCGACGAGAGATTGAACCGAAAGTGCAGCCGCGCAACCGATGCGCGCGGGCCGTGGTCAGCCGATGAAATTGGGGTCGGTGGGCACGATGATGAAGACCTGGATCGTGTCGAGCACCGAGCCCGCGCGGCCGAGCACGGAGATGGTCGCGCGAAAGAGCTGCGCCGTGCCCGTGGTGTTGCGGTGGAAGTCGTTGAAGAAGGTCACCTCGAAGGTCACCACGGTCGAGGGCGCGACGCCGTAGAACGTGGTGGCATCGCTGCGGTCGAAGCCCGTGGGGGCCGGGGGCACGGCGCGCAGGGGGGTGATGACGGTGAGAAAATCCGCGGCGCTGCGGCCCATGGGCAGGCGGGTCTCCATGGGGTCGCCGTCGGCGCGGCGGCTCACGTCCTGGCGGGTGCTCTGCGCGAGGGTGGTGACGGCGTTCACCACCGAGGTCGTGACCGACGCGGGGGATCCGCGGAACGCGACGGGGTTGCCCATGGCGTCGACGCTGCGGGTCTGCGTCGCGAGGTCGAGGGAGGCGCTGTAGGTCGCGCCGCTGGCGACGTCGATGCCGACGAAGAACGCGTCGCGTCGGCGCATCTCGGCGACGAGCTGGTTGTAGGTCGCTGCGCCCGGCACCGAGCCGTAGAAGTTCCCCGTGGGCATCGTGGGGCCGTTGTGCCAGCCGGCGTCGGAGAAGAGCACGAGGATGGGCACGCGCCCCTCGCGGAAGCACGCCCACCCGTAGGACTGCGGGTCGCCGCCGCAGTCCATGACGGTGGCCTGGCGCGTGGCGGTGCCGCGGTACGCGGGGAGGCCGTAGCCGCTGATGAGCGAGTGCATCGCGGGCACCATGCTCTCGGGCCCGTCACCGCCGCCCGCGGCGGAGAGCGCGTTGGTCGCGTTCTGCGAGAGCATCGGGTCGGGGTTCAGCGGCTGGATCACCCGCAGCGAGTAGTCGCTCGCCCCCCCCTCGGCGAAGTCTCGGTGGTCGGCCATCCCGTAGCGCACGTCGGCGCCGGGGCCGAACGCGGCGACGATGCCCGGCACGATCATCGACGAGAGGGTGCTGCGCACCTGCGTGATCGTCGAACCCATCGACCCCGTGGTGTCGACGAGGAACATCACGTCGGCGTTGCGGATGCGCGTGCGAAAGTCGAACTCGCGCGTCTGCGGGCCGGCGCGGTCGCGGTACGGGAGCGTGACGAAGAGGGAGCCCGTGGGCGGACGGCGCATCGCGTCGGCGGGGCCGCTGTTCGCCGCGACCTCGATGAGGTCGGCGACGCCGTCGCTGTCGGTGTCGGGCGAGCAGGGGTTCGTGCGGTGCGTCCCCACCTCTTCGCGGTCGGTGAGCCCGTCGTTGTCGCTGTCGCGGTCGGTCGCGTTGGAGAGCCCGTCGGCGTCGCAGTCGTCGGGGAGGTCGCCGCACAGCGGCACCGGGAGCGAGAAGGTCGGATAGCCCGGGTAGACCCGCCGCGCCTCGTCGGCGTCGTTGATCCCGTCGTCGTCGGAGTCGACGTTGAGGAAGTCCGGCGGCGAGAACGACATCCCGCTGGTGCGTCGGTCGGGCGCGCCCTCGAGCTCGTCGGAGATCCCGTCGAGGTCGGTGTCGAGGCACGCGCGCGGTCGGTCTTCGCGCACGACGTCGAACACCGGGATGTCATCGCCCGCGGGCGCGTCGGCGATGTCGGCGGCGACCACGAGGTCGGCCAGCGGCGCGTCGGCGACCGCGCCCGCGTCGGCCGAGACGTCGGCCGTGGTCGCACCGTCGGTGCGCGACGCGTCGCGGTTCACGCGGCCCGTATCGCCCCCGCGCGGCACGTCGGCGACGACGAAGTCCGCGACAGGCGGGGTGCACCCGAGCGCCAGGAGCGTGAGCGCGGGGAGGAACCAGGGGTTGTTTCGCACGACGAGGGAGAATCTACGGCGTCAACGGCTCGGCCCGATAGGTCCCCCCCACACGTCGTCAGGCCCGCGGCGCCGGGGCGACGCTGGTGCGCCGCGCGAGGGCGTTGGCGTCGTGCAACGTCATCCCCCCGTCGTTGGTGGTGACCAAGCCCTCGCGGCTCCAACGGGAGAGCGTGCGAATGGTCGTCTCCACGGTGGTGCCCACCAGGGCGGCGAGCTCGGCGCGGGTCAGCCGCAGCGGGATCAGCGTCGAGCCGTCCTCCAGCTCGTCGCCGAAGCGCTCCCCGAGTTCCATCAGCGTCGTGGCGAGGCGCTCCTCGGCCGAGGCGGTGAACAGCGCCAACCGGCGATTCGCCATCGTCGTGGATTGTCCGAAGAGCCGCGCCAGCGCCAGCGCGGCCTGGCCCGAGCGCTCCAGCGCGGCCAGCGCCTGCTCCCGGGGCAGCCGGGCGATGACCACGGTCTCGGTCAGCGCGATGGCGTCGCCGTCATAGGTCTCGTTCTCGATGGCCGCCGCGTCGCCGACGCTCTCCCCCGGCCCCGCGAGCCCCAGCACCAGCTCGCGCACTGCCGCCCGGGTCATCTGCACCTTCACGAGCCCGTGCGCCACGATCACGAATCCGCTCGCGCGCTCGCCCACCTGCCAGAGCGGCGCGCCGCGACGGAGGCGCTGCAGCATCGCCGCACGCGCCAGCGAGTCGATGACGTCGTCGGGGAGTCGCGAGAACGCCGCGTGGCGACGGAGAATCGATCGAACGTCCATGTGCGCCTCTCCAGGTGACACCGCGATGCGGGCAGCGCAGGAACAGCAGGATCCGTACCGGGCCTGCGCGTGGCGATGCGAGCAACTTGTGCACACACGATCCCGCGTCGGTGTACGGGGTCAGACAGAATTGGCCCCGGGGCAACGGCGCAACTGTGGTCTGTCACGGCGTCTGCCTGGATATGCGCATTATTTTCCCACACCTCAAGGCCAGCCCCCGAAGCGAGGGCATGGCACTAGAATCGGGTAGCCGCGCCCCCGCCGGGGTGCCGAGGGCGCCAGGCCCCGCAGCGCACTGGAAAGGTCGATCTATGAAGCTCTCTCGGGCGGCGCTCCCACTGATCCTCTTGACAGGATCGTTCACTTATGGATGCGACGAGCCGCGTCGGACGCTCTCGCCGCTCGACGCGGCCAGCGGGCTGATTGACGTCCCGGCGGCGGTCGACCTCGGCGCCCCCGCGCGCGACGCGGTCTCGCCCGCCGACGCGGCGGATGTGGTCGACGCGGTCTCGCGCGCCGACGCGGCGGATGTGGTCGACGCGGTCTCGCTCGCCGATGCGGCGGCCGACGTCGCCGACGTGTCCTCCCCTGCTGACATCATCGACGCGCCCGCGACGGCCGACGTCGCCGACGCGGCCGGCGCGGGCGGGCGGGCGACCCCCTCCGTGGACGGCGTCATCGGCGTCGACTGGCCGGCAGGCAGCCTGGTCGCAGAGAACGCGACCCCCTCGCCCTGGGGGCCCTCGCTCAACGCCCTGCGCGCGCTTCGGGTGGCCTGGGATGACACACATCTCTACGTGGGCGTGACGGGCATCGTCGAGGCCACGAACGCGCTGGTGGTCTTCATCGACCGCGACGCCACCGCGACCTCGACCGGCCTGCGCGCCCCCTCGTCGCTCACTGACAGCACCGGCGCG
>JBILLI010000721.1:0-3956 GCA_044376155.1 Polyangiales bacterium | reverse complement strand
AGGAGGGCACGTGAGTCCGTTGCCGCATGGATCCCGTCGCCGCAGCCAGGTGGTCACCACCTTCGGCCCCGGCGCGCTCATGGACCTCCCCACCCAGGGCGTGCTCATCGCCGGCCTGGACCACTGGGGCGACCCCGAGAAGCAGGGCTTCACGCCCGTCTTCGAGGACCGCCTGACCGACAAGATCGCGGAGCTCCTGGGCCGCAAGCCGAAGCTCTTCATGCCCCCCGAGGCCTCCGACGACCCGCAGAAGTCCACGCAGGGCATGCGGGCGTGGCAGTTCCCGGGGTGGTTCGTGGCGCAGTTCGAAGACCCCGCGCAGCTCGCCCGCGGGGTGCGCGCGCGCCCGCTGGTGAGCTACCGCTCGCTGGAGAAGGGCAAGTACCGCGGGGCCGACCGCAAGAGCCACAAGGTGCTCCCCATTCGCTTCGTGATGGCGTGCGCCAACGGGCACATCGCCGACCTGCGCTGGTACGACTTCGCGCACCGGGAGGCGCGCGACCGCGCGTGCCGTCGCCCCCTGTGGCTCGACGAGTACGGCACCAGCGGCGACCTCTCGGACATCTGGGTGCGCTGCGAGTGCGGCGCGCGCCAGCCGCTGGTGATCGCCACGCAGGTGCAGGAGGGCCGCTACCCCCTGGGCTTCTGCGACGGCGAGTGCACCTGGCTGGGCCCGAACGAACGCGCGCTCCCCCAGTGCGGCGGCGCGGAGGGCGCGCGCAAGCCCAACAAGCTCCTCGTGCGCTCGGCGAGCAACGCGTACTTCCCGCAGGTGCTGAGCGTGATCGCCATCCCCGACGGCGACGCCGCGCTGCGACGCGCGGTGGACGAGACCTGGAGCGACCTCGGCGAGGCCGAGGACGTCGACTCCGTCGGCTACGAGATGAAGAAGAAGAAGCACGCCGACCGCTTCAAGGGCATTTCCCCCGCGGCGGTGTGGTCCGAGGTCGAGCGGCGGCGCGACGGCCGCCCCGAGACACGCAAGAGCATCAAGCGCGTCGAGATTGAGACGCTGCTGGCGAGCGGCGACGAGCTCGGCGAGGACGTGGCCGACGGAGACTTCTACGCCCGTCGCCTGCCGCTCCCCTCGCCCGCGCGCGGACCGATGCGCGTCATCGACCGCGTGGTGCTGGTGCACCGCCTCCGCGAGGTCATGGCCCAGATCGGCTTCACCCGCTTCGAGCCCGCCGTGCCCGACGTCGACGGCGAGCTCGCGCTCGGGGTCGCGCGCGCGCCGCTCTCGCGCGAGCCCACCTGGCTCCCCGCGGTGGAGAACCGCGGCGAGGGTGTGCTGCTGTCGTTCCGCCGCGAGCAGCTCCTGGAGTGGCTCGCGCGCCCGGCGGTGCAGGCCCGAGAGGCCCAGCTCCAGCGAGGCTTCAACGCGTGGACCGCGGCGCACCCCGACGCCCGCGCGAAGTTCCCCGGCGCGGTCTACGTGATGCTGCACTCGCTCTCTCACCTGCTGATCACCGCCATCGCCCTGGAGTGCGGCTACTCGTCGTCGGCGATCCGCGAGCGGGTGTACGTGGGTGACGGCGGCTACGGGATCCTGCTGTACACCGGCAGCTTCGACGCCGAGGGCACCCTGGGCGGGCTCGTCGAGGCCGGTCGCCGCATCGAGCACCACCTCGCCAACGCACTGGATCTCGCGCGGCTCTGCAGCAACGACCCCGTCTGCGCGCAGCACCGCCCGGAGCACCGGCAGGAGGAGCGCTACCTCCACGGCGCGGCGTGCCACGGCTGCCTGCTCATCGGCGAGACGAGCTGCGAGCGCCGCAACGAGCACCTCGACCGCGCGCTGGTGGTGGCCACCGTGGAGGAGCAGGGCGCGGAGTTCTTCGTCGACGAGGCGCCGTGAGCGCAGCCCTTGATGGGTTGGGCGTCGAGGCCCTGGAGCACCTCGCCGACGCCCTCGAGACGGGTCGTCTGGCCCGCTTCGACGCCGCCGCGCTGCGCGAGTTCGCCCCCGTCGCTGACGCCCCGGGCTGCGCGCAGGCGCTGCAGTCGCAGACCGACGCAGGCGCCCGCCCGACGCACCTCGCCTGGACGCTGCGGCTCCTGGCCCGGGAGCGCCGCGCCCGCCGCGCCGCCCGCGACGACATCGACCTCGTGTGGACCGGCCCCGAAGAGGGCGCCACGGCCTCTCGCGACACGCAGGTGGTGGTGCAGGAGCTCTTCGCCTCCGCCGCGCGCTCGCTGCTCATCGCGAGCTACCTGAACACCAACTGGGACTCGGTCTTCGGCGCCCTCGCCCGACGCATGGACGACACCCGCGCGCTGCGGGTGCGCATGGTGGTGAACATCAAGCCCGCCGACGACCTCCTCCGCGCGCCCGAGGCCGTGGCGGCCTTCGCGCAGGGGTTTCGTCGGCACTGGCCGGGCCATCGTCGCCCCGAGGTCTTCTACGACCCGCGCACCCTGCGCCGTGATGACGGCCACGTCGTGTCGATGCACGCGAAGTGCGTCGTGGCCGACGGTGAGCGGGTGCTGATCACGTCCGCGAACTTCACCGAGGCCGCGCAGGTGCGCAACATCGAGGTCGGCGTGACGCTCCGCGACGCCGTGCTCGCGCAGACCCTCACGCGGCAGTTCGAGAACCTCGTCGCGACCGGGCTCCTGCTGCCGCTGCCGGGCATGGGGTGAACCCCACCGCGCTGGGATCAGTGAATGGCGTGGTCGGGCGTGTCGCGCACGGGGGTCTTCAGCGCGGTGAGGCACGAGAGGCGCGGGCGGTCGATGGCGGTGCCCTGCTCGGGCACGGTGAGCTCCCCGTCGAGCACCTCGGGGACGAACACCAGCGGCGTGGCCTCGGCGGTGTATCCGAGCTGCACGAGCTGATCGACCACGAAGGCCGCGCACTTCTTCTCGCAGCAGTGGAACTCGCGGGTCACGCGGTAGAAGCCCTCGGCGGGCAGCGGGTCGAGGGTCGCCGCCCACCAGTCGCCCGGGAGGAGAATGCCCTTGTCCTCGAAGCGCGCGCGGTTGCCGCGCCACGAGGTGGGGAGGTAGATCCCCGCGCCGGGGTCGCCGTGGTTGTGAAAGAACACCAGGCGCCCCGAGGGGACCTCCGCGAGGCGGGTGGTGGTCCGGTAGATCCCGCACGGGGGCAGCGGGCGACCGCCCTCGCTCACGCCTCCACCGCCGGGTCCTCCTCGGCGAAGAGGAGCTCGACGTCGGAGCGCGTGAGGCCCTTCGGGATGGCCGCTTCTTCGGCGCCGAGCACGTTCGACACGAGCTCTCGCTTCTTCGCCGAGAGCGCCATGATCTTCTCCTCGATGGTGCCCCGGGCGATGAGCCGGTAGGCCGTGACCACGCGGGTCTGACCGATGCGGTGCGCGCGGTCGGTGGCCTGGTCCTCGACCGCGGGGTTCCACCACGGGTCGAAGTGCACCACGGTGTCGGCGCCCGTGAGGTTGAGCCCCGAGCCGCCCGCCTTCAGCGAGATCAGGAACACCGGCACCGCCTCGTCGCGGTTGAAGTGGTCCACGCGCTCCATGCGGTCCTTGGTGGATCCGTCGAGGTACTCGTACTTCAGCCCCTCGCGCTCCAGCGCCGCGCGGATCAGCGTGAGCATCTCGACGAACTGCGAGAACACCAGCGTGCGGTGCCCCGACTGCGTCGCCTCGGAGAGGATCTCCATCAGCGCGTCGAGCTTGCCCGAGTCCTCGTCGCCGAACTTCTGCCCGGGGAGCTTCAAGAGCCGCGGGTCACACGCCGCCTGCCGCAGCCGCGTGAGCCCCGCGAGGATCTGGATCTGGCTCTTCGACACGCCCACGCGGTCGATCTCGCCGAAGACGCTCGCGCGCACCTGCTGCAGCACCTGCGCGTAGAGCGCGCGCTGCGTGGTCACCAGCTCGCACTCGCGCTCCACCACGATGCGCTCGGGGAGGTCCTTCGCGACCTCCGACTTCGTGCGGCGCAGCACCAGCGGATGGATGGTCCCCCGGAGCTTGCGC
>JBILLI010000720.1:0-3959 GCA_044376155.1 Polyangiales bacterium | reverse complement strand
CGAGCCTGCTCGACGACCTCGCGCCCGCCGCGGCCCCCGCGGCGCAGTAGCTCAGTCAGGGCCCTCCGCGCGCACCGTGGGCGGCGACGCGCGCAGGTCGAGGCGAAGGCGGCGTCCCTGCACCGCGCGGGTCACCCCCTTCGAGAGCAGCGAGAGGAGCTGCGCGGAGGTCACCCGCGCGCCCTCGACCTCGAAGGGCACGGTCATGCGACAGCCCTCGCGCCAACGGGAGCACCCCCACGCGCGGTTCCCCACGAGCAGGTCGCCCGCGCGACAGAGCGGACAGCGGGCCTCGGGCACCGCGCTGCCCACGGCGACCTTCACGCGCGTCGGGGCGCGGGGGGCCGTGCGCCTCGGCGCCGCCGCCGCGCGGGGTGCGGGCGCGGCGCTGCGGGTGCGCACATCGCGTTGCGCCCCAGGGCGATCGGGACGTCGCGGGCGGGTCCCTTCGGGCAGCGCGCGCATCAGGGCGCCGCCGCGCAGGTCGCGCACCACGTCGCGCACGAAGGCGTCGATGTCGCGCATGAACGCCTCGCGGGTCTCGGCGCCGCGGGCGATGGCCGCGAGGCGGGCCTCCCACCGGCCGGTAAGCTCCGCGGAGCGCAGGGCCTCCACGGGCAGCGCGTCGATGAGGGCCTCGCCCGCGGGGGTCGCGCAGAGGGCCTTCTTGTCGCGGGTGATGTACGCGCGCTTGACCAGGGTCTCGAGCGTGGCCGCGCGGGTGGCGGGGGTGCCGAGGCCGTGGTCCTTCATCGCGTCGCGCAGGGACTCGTCGTCGAGCGTGCGCCCCGCGCCCTCCATCGCCGCGAGGATCGACGCGTCGTTGTACCTCCGCGGGGCCTGCGTGCGCTTCGACTCCACGGCGAAGCGCGCGTCGAGGCGCTGCCCCTCGCGCAACAACGGGAGCGACTGCGCGGCGCGCTCCTGGGCGGGATCGCTGTCGAGCCCCGCGACCTCCTGCCAGCCTCGTGCGAGGCACTGTCGGCCATGGGCCACGAAGCGGTCGGGCGGCGGCGGCACGGCGGTGAGGAACTTCGGGGCTTCTTCGGGCGCGTCGTCGCCAGGCTTCGCGGGGTCGGGCGCCTCGGGGGCCTCGACGCGCGCGCCGTCGTCGTCGCCCACGCGCAGCACCGCGGTGGTCAGCAGAAACTCCGCGTCGGGCTGAAACACCGCGAGAAAGCGCCGCGCGATGAGCTCCCACACCCGGGCCTCGTCGCGGTCGAGGGCGTCGAGCGAGGCGCGCCGGGGCGTCGGGATGATCGCGTGGTGATCGCCCACCTTCTTGTCGTCGAAGACCCGCGGGGATCGCCGCGGGGGGGTGTCGCGCAGGGCCTTCGCGAAGGGCGCGAGGGCGGGCACGGAGCCCATCGCCTCGAAGGTCGCCTCGAGGGTGGGGAAGAGGTCGTGGTTGAGGTGACGCGAATCCGTGCGGGGGTAGGTGATGAGCTTGTGGCGTTCGTAGAGCGCCTGCGCGACGTCGAGGGTGCGCTGCGCGCTGAGCCCGTAGCGGCCGTTGGCCGCGCGCTGCAGCGCGGTGAGGTCGAAGAGCAGGGGAGGGGGCACCCGCTGTCGTCGCGTGCGCACGGCCTCCACCACCGCGCCGCGCGTGGACCCTGCCTCGGCGCAGCGCTCGCGCACCGTCACCGCGAGGGGCTCTCGCGCGAAGGCCGTGCGGCCCTGCGCGCCCCAGCGGGCCTTGAAGGGCGCGGTGTCGCCGTCGCGAAACTGCCCGAGCACCTCCCAGTAGTCCTGCGGAACGAACTCGCGAATGGCGCGCTCGCGGGCGGTGATCAGCGCGAGGGTGGGCGTCTGCACGCGGCCCACCGAGAGCAGGGCGTCGGAGACGGCGCGCTGCCGCAGGGTGTAGGCCCGCGTGGCGTTCATTCCGACGAGCCAGTCGGCCTCGGCGCGGCACCGCGCGGCGTCGGCCAGGGGGTCGTAGCGCGCGCCCGGCTGCAGCCCCGCGAAGCCCGCGCGGATCGACGCGTCGGTGAGCGAGGAGATCCAGAGTCGCCGCACGGGCAGCCGCGCGCCCGCGTGCTCGTAGACCCAGCGAAAGATCAGCTCGCCCTCGCGGCCCGCGTCGCAGGCGTTCACCACCGCGTCGAAGCGCTTGTCGCGCAAGAGCTTGCGCACGCTCGCGAGCTGCCCCCGGCCCGAGGGCACCGCGCGCAGCGCGAAGCGCGAGGGGATCATGGGCAGCGCGTCCATCGACCATCGCTTCCACCCGGGCTCGTAGGCGCCGGGCTCTTCGAGCTCGAGCAGGTGGCCCACGCACCAGGTCACCACGTGCTGCGCGCCCTCCAGGCACCCGTCGCCCTTGCGGCTGGCGCCGAGCACCCGCGCGAGGTCGCGGGCGACAGAGGGCTTCTCGGCGATCACAAGCTGCATGACCCGGGGACCATGGCCCCGCGCGGGCTCCCTGCGCAACGACACCCCGGTCGTAGACTGTCACCGCGCCCGGGGCCCTGGGTGGGATCGGTCGACCCGGGAGGCGCCATGGCGGTGCGGCGAAGCGCGCCTCGGCGAAGGAAGTGACGCGGTGGCAAGGTGTTCTCCCGCTCGCGCGTTGGTGGTAGGTCACGTCGACGCGGATGACGAGGCGAAGCCCCCCGGCGCGCGCGCGAAGAGCGCCAGGAGTCTCTCCGCGAGACGCCGCGCCCGCCGACGGCGCCCCGGTCCTCATCGACAGCCCCGAGCGCTGGGAGGCGGTGAGCTCTCCGGTGCGCATGCGGATCCTGATGGTTCTGGAGGGCGGGCGCACGTGGCGGGTGCGCGACCTCGCAGCCGCGATCTCTCGCACGCCCCAGGCGATCTACCGCCACCTCACGATCCTCCGAGATGCTGGGCTCATCGAGGAGCAAGACAGCGTCGACGGGTCGCTGTACCGCTGCCCGCGCCCGGTGGAGCCCTACGGGTTCTTCGCGGGCGAGCCCTTCGCGGACCACTACGCCCGCGCCGTCGACCGCATCTTTCGCGAGGCTGCGCGCATCTGCGCGCGCGTCTCGCACCGGCCCGAGATGAAGCTGCGACGGATGACCCAGGCGTGGTCTCTCCGCCTCTCCCCGGCGGGGGTGCGGGCGCTGAACGCCGCGACCGGGCGGTACTTCTCCGAGGTCCGTCGCCTGCTTCGTGAAGAGGTCGACGCCGAGGGCCTACCGGTCTACGTCGTGCTCGGCGTCGCGCTCGATGCAGACGACGCCTGACGCCCGCGCGTCGAGTCCTTGGTCGTCGGGTGGCACGGCGGCGAGGATCGCCTCGCGGAGCTCGCGGCCGCAGGCCTTCGCGATCACCGCGCACCCCCGATCGATGAGCGCCTGCGCCTCGCTCGACCCCGCATCGCCGCTCATGAACACCACGCGCGCCGCGAGCGACGGCCGATGCTCGCGCATCCACGCGAAGAGCTCGACGGCGTTGCCCCCGGGCATGTGAACGTCGCTGATCACCCCCGCGACGGGGGAGCTCACGAGGTGCCGGATGGCGCCGTCAACCGAGTCGCTCTCCAACATCGCGCACCACGGCGGAAGCAGCCGTCGAACAAGCCGACGCATCATCGGCTCGTCATCGACGACCAGGATCAAGGGTGGGGCCGCTGTGCGCCAGGACGGCTGCATCGCCCAACCATCATCCGCTCTCAAAACTCCCGCAATGAGAATTCACCCCTAGCCGGACAGGAGCTTCCCGCGCGCCAGACCTTCTGGAGATGCGAACAAAGATTGTGCGCCGGGAGGGGCGACGCTGCGAGAGCCCGCGCCAACTCGGCGAATGGCGAGATGAGGGCAACGGTAAGCCCCGAGGCGGGGGAAGGGCGTGGGGAAGGGGGCCACGAATCGCGATTTCGCCACGAGAACAAGCGTATTGGGTGCGGCTCTTCTGCTGTTGTGTCACACGCCACCTCTTGCGAGGCCGCTGGGGTGGCCCTCATCCCCCAACCCCTTCTCCCGCCGGTGATCCCGCAG
>JBILLI010000719.1:0-3965 GCA_044376155.1 Polyangiales bacterium | reverse complement strand
GCAACACCCACTGCGGCGGATGCGGCCGCGCCTGCAACCCGATGGGAGGATCGGGGAGCTGCGTCGCCGGGAGCTGCACCGTCACCGCGTGCATGACCGGACGCGCCGACTGCGACGCCCTCCCGGGCAACGGCTGCGAGGTCGACGTGACCACCTCCACCGACCACTGCGGCGGCTGCAACGCCCGCTGCGCCGCCCGCGCGAACGCGCGAACGAGCTGCGCCGCAGGGGCCTGCGCGTACACCTGCGAGGCGAGCTTCGCCGACTGCGACGGGTCCCCCTCGTCGGGCTGCGAGACCGACACGCGCACCAGCGTGGCCCACTGCGGGGGGTGCAACCGCGCCTGCGCTGCCCGCGCGAACAGCACCGCGTCCTGCGCCGCGGGTGCCTGCGCCTACGCCTGCGTCGCGGGCTTCGCCGACTGCGACGGCGACGCGTCCAACGGCTGCGAGGTCGACACCCGCACCAGCGCGTCGCACTGCGGCGCCTGCGGACGCGCGTGCAGCGTGGCCAACGGCACCGCCGCGTGCGTGGCCTCGGCCTGCGCGGTGGCGAGCTGCCGCACCGACTTCGCCAACTGCGACAACAACCCCGCCAACGGCTGCGAGGTGCAGCTCTCGCAGACCAACGCGCACTGCGGGCGCTGCGGCAACGCGTGCCCCGGCGGGCAGAGCTGCTATGCGGGGAGCTGCTCGGTGACCTGCAGCAACGGCACGCCCATCCCCTCGGCGGTGGCGGGGTGCCGCAACGTCGCGCCCCTGGGCGTGGCCGCGGCGCAGAGCACCTGGACCAGCGGGCACCTCCCGCAGTTCGCCAACGACGGCAACCGCTGCACCGGGTGGAACGCCGGCACCTACCCCTCCCGCTGGTGGCAGGTCGACCTGCGCGAGCTCGTGCCCGTGCGCGCCATCACCCTGCTGCCCGACCAGGCGCCCTCGCCGGCCAACGTCACCCACGTGATCTCGGTGAGCAGCGACGGGTCGAACTTCACCAACGTGCGCACCATCAACCAGGTGATGGCCACGGGCACGACCTACCCCTTCGACCTCGGGCAGGTCTTCAACGCTCGCTACGTGCGCATCACCACCGCGGCGTCGCCGTCGTGGGTCGCGTGGGGCGAGGTCGCGGTGTTCCGCTGCGATTGATCCGCCGTCGCGTGGCGCGGCGGTGCGCGCGGCGATAACGTCGGCCCATGAGCCGCGTGCCCTACGAAATCGGCGACGGTCCCTTTCGCGCAGATGATCTGCGCAGCGGGTCGAACTACGAGCTCTCCCAGGGGCACCCGGTCTACTGCGCCCCCACCGGGCGCGACGGCACCGGCCCCAACGGGCTGGGCTTCGCCGTGCTCGACAGCGACCCCGCGGTGCGCCGCGCCGGGGTCGACACCGGGATCAAGCTCGCCGACGGCACCCTGCGCGCGCCCGACGTGGCGGTGAACTTCGAGGACGACGACAAGACCTGGGCCCGCAGCGCCCCGCTGGTGGTCGAGTACGCCGGGCAGGGGCAGGATGAGAGCGACCTGCGGGTGAAGATCCGCGAGCTGCTCGCCGGCGGCACGCGCTGGGTCTGGGTCGTGCGGCTCACGGGGGAGCCCCGCGTCGAGGTGCACGAGCCCGGGCTGCCCATGCAGATCCTCGGGATGGACCAGACCCTCACCGCGCCGGGGGTGCTCGCGCTGCCCGTGCCCGTGCGCGCCCTGGTGGAGCGCGACGCTGCCCACGCCGTGACGCTGCGCAACCTCCTGCGCGCCAGGGGGATCGACGACAT
The DNA here is from genome assembly GCA_044376155.1 of Polyangiales bacterium. Taxonomy (GTDB): domain Bacteria; phylum Myxococcota_A; class Polyangia; order Polyangiales; genus JAWKRB01. The sequence goes on along the minus strand of JBILLI010000719.1, from coordinate 2,198 downwards.
CGACGCCCAACGGGAGAGAGACCGCGAGGAGGGCCGCGAAGAGGGCCGCGAAGAGGGGCTGCGTGACGCCCTGCGACGCGCCGTCGAGGCCCGGGGGTGGTCCCTCGATGCGGCGCAGTCCGACCGGGTCGCGAGGGCCGACCGGGCGCGGCTGCTGCGGTGGATCGTCGCGGCGGTGACGGCGGCCTCGCTCGACGCGGCGCTCGACGCGCCCTGACGACATCCCCGCGGTTCGCGGTAGATTGCCGCGCGCATGCGCCTCGAACTCCTCGCCTTCGATCAGCTCGGCGCCTCCCTCGCGGGCGTGTGGGCGCTGCTCCCCATCGCGCTCCGCGAGGTGCTCGCGGCGCTGTTCAAGATCGCCCTCACCATCGCCCTCGCGCGGTTGGTGCTGCGCGCGGTGCCGCGGCTGGAGCGCGTGGTGGTGGGGCGGGCGAGCCAGTCCGAGGGGCGGCGCGACGCGTCGCGCTCGATGGTCGAGCACCAGCTCCGGGTCGAGACCCTCGTGCGGGTCACGGGCTCGGTCACCCGGGCGGTCATCGCGGGTGTGGCCACGGTCACCGTGCTCGCGGCGGTGGGCGCCGACATCACCCCCATCCTCGCCGGCGCGGGCATCGCGGGCGTGGCCGTGGGCTTCGGCGCGCAGTCCATCGTGAAGGACTTCTTCGCGGGCTTCTTCATCCTCCTGGAGAACCAGTTCCGCGTGGGGGACATCGTCACCGTCGGCACCGTCACGGGCGTGGTGGAGGAGATGACCCTGCGCGTGACCCTCGTGCGCGACGCCCAGGGCACGCTGCACTTCCTCCCCAACGGATCCCTCGCCAACGTGGCCAACCGCACGCACGCGTGGAACCGCGCCACGGTCGACGTGGTGGTCCCCGTGACGGTGTCGGCCAGCGCCGCCCGGGAGCTCCTTCGCGCCGTGGCCGACGACGCCCGCGCCCGGGTCACCGATGACGGCGCTGAGCTCGCCGAGGTCGCGGTGGAGGGCCCGCTGGACCACACCGACAAGGGCGCCACCTGGCGGCTCATGGTGCGCTGCGCCCCGCCCGCGGTGTTCTCCGTGCGGGCGGCCATGATCGACGCCCTCCACGCCGCGCTCATGGTCGAGAAGGACGCCACGGCGTTTCAATGGTCCCTCGCCGTGGCCCGCCGCGCGAAGGAGAAGGCGCCCGAGGCTTCTCCTCCCGCGAGCCCCGGTGCTATGCGAGAGGGCTGATGGGAACGACCGACGACATCGCGCGCCTGCTCGACGAGGGCGTCGACGCCCGCGCCGCCGCGCTGCAAGACCTCTCCCTGCGCATCCACGCCAACCCCGAGCTGCGCTTCGAGGAGCACCTCGCCGCGGGGTGGATCGCCGACGCCCTCACCGCCGAGGGCTACCCCGTGGAGCGCCCCCTCGGGGGACTCCCCACCGCCCTCCGCGCCCGCGCGGGGAATGGTCCCGTGCGCGTGGCCTTCCTCGCCGAGTACGACGCCCTGCCCGAGATCGGCCACGCGTGTGGGCACAACCTCATCGCCGCGGGCGCCGTCGGGGCCTTTCTCGCCACCGCGCCCCACGCGCAGCGCCTCAACGCCACCGTGGAGCTCATCGGCACCCCCGCGGAGGAGGGCGGCGGGGGAAAGGTCATCCTCGCCGATCACGGGGTCTTCGACGGCCTCGACGCGGCGATGATGTTCCACCCCTTCGACCGTGACCTCACGGCGCACCCGACGCTGGCGAACCTCTGGATCCGCATGGATTTCAAGGGTGCTCCGTCCCACGCCGCGGCGGCCCCGTGGGACGGCCGCAGCGCCCTCACGGCGTGCCTGCAGACCTTCAGCCTCATCGACTCGCAGCGCGTGCACTTTCGCGACGGCGTGCGGGTGCACGGGTTCATCCTCGATGGCGGGCAGGCGGTGAACATCATCCCCGAGCGCGCGGCGTGTGAGTTCTCGGTGCGCGCCCGCACCCTCGACGAGCTCGCCCGCGTGCGCGCCATCGTCGAGCGCTGCGCCCGCGCCGCGGCCATGGCCTGCGACGTCGAGGTGACCCTCACGCCCCGCCGCGGCTACAAGGACATGCGCAACAACCTCCCCCTCGCGCACGCCTTCGCCGCGCAGCTCCAGGACCTCGGCCGCGTGTCTCGCGAGACCGACGAGCGCGTGGGCACGGGCAGCACCGACATGGGCGACGTGAGCCACGTGGTGCCGGCGAT
>JBILLI010000718.1:0-3968 GCA_044376155.1 Polyangiales bacterium | reverse complement strand
TGGGACGGTCTCCTGGGAATCTCCGGGGGGATCGGAGCATACGCCCGCGACCAACCGGGTCTTGGGGCCCGCGCGGCGCTGTGCGACCCTCTCGCGATGCGCCGACCTGCTCCGCCCCCGCTTGATCCCGCGCGCCTCGAACGCATCCGGTCGCGCGTGCTGGTGACCGTCGCCGCGAGCGGCCTCGCTGCGATGGGGTGTGACCACACGCCCGAGCACACGATCAACCGTCCGGCGGTCGTACACACGCCCGCGCCGGAGACGTCTCAGCCCGCCACTACGCCGCCCACCGAGGGCGCCCCACGCCCGGCCACGGTCAACACCCCGTTCCGACCGCCGCCCGCAGACGCCGGCGCCCCGCCGCCGCCGGTGGTGCGACCGCCGCCCGAGAACGTCCCCCTGCCCATCCCCACGGCGAACCCGCCCCCGCCCGTGATGCCCCGCATGCCGCCGGGCAACGGATGACCGCCTGGTCCCTCCCCCGCGGCACGGCCTCGAAGCTGTTCGCGACCCTGCACCGACGCTTCCTCGACGCCGACCGTCCGACGATCCCCTGGGCGCAACTCGACGCCTCGGTGCTCGACGACGAGGAGCGCGAGCTGGTGCGGCGCGCCTGGGCCGCCCGCGTCGACGCCGAGTACCGCTCGATGGTGGTCTTCGGCGAGCTCATCGCGCGGCTGCCCGAGGCGGGCGTCTCGTTGGAGGCGAGCTGCGCGGCGTCGCGGCTGCTGCAGGACGAGGCGCGCCACACGGAGCTGTGCGCGCGCGTGGCCGACGCGCTGGGCGGTCACCCCGAGGCGCGCTTCGACGCCGCCTCCCTGCGGCTCGTCGACGCGCTCCCCGCGCACCTCTTCGTGGCGCGGTGGACGGCGTCGATGTTCTGCGTGGGCGAGGCCGCGAGCGTGGGGCTGCTGCAGGTGCTCGCGGCGCGCACGACGGACCCCTGCGCGAAGGTCGTGGTGGAGATTCTCTTGCGCGATGAGCTCCTGCACGACCGCTTCGGGTGGGCGCTGGCGGCGGAGGTGTTCCCGCGTCTGAGCGACGACGAGCGGGAGTGGCTGGCGGCCGACCTCGCGTTCGCGTTCGCGCACTACGACCGCATCGACGCGGGCTGCCTCCGCCCCGACGGCGCGGCGCTGCCCGAAGAACCCGACGACGCGCGGGATCGTTGGCGCGCGAAGAACCTCGGGGTGTCTTCGCGGGAGAGCTTCGCCCGGGCGTTCTATACCCGCCTCGACGGGGTGATCCTCCCGGGCTTGCACGCGCTGGGGATCCCGGCCTACGAGGCCTGGGCCGCACGAGGAGACACCGTTCGATGAAGCTGTTCGCCACCGCCGCCGCGGGGACCGAAGGGGTCCTGCGCGACGAGCTCCGCGCCCACCGATTTCGCGCCGTGAAGGCCGACCGCGGCGGGGTTCACTTCGAGGGAGACCTGCTCGAAGGCGCCCGCGCCTGCCTCTGGAGCCGCGTCGCGATGCGGGTCCAGGCCGAGCTCGGGAGCTTCGACGCCCAGGGGGAGCGGGGGTTGTACGAGGGCGTACGATCCCTCGACTGGTCCCCGTGGGTGAGCCCGCGTCACACCCTGGCGGTGAGCGCGACGTGCAAGAACTCGGCGCTCACGCACTCGCAGTACATCGCCCTGAAGACCAAGGACGCCATCGTCGATCAGGTGCGCGACCGCGCCGGCGCGCGCCCCGACGTCGACACGCAGCGCCCCGATGTCGGGGTGATCGTGCGGCTGGTGAACGACAAGGCCACGGTGTACCTCGACCTCGCGGGAGAGCCCCTGCACCGCCGGGGGTATCGCGCCGCGTCGCGCGAGGCGGTGATGAAGGAGTCGCTCGCGGCGGCGGTGATCTTGTTGGGAGGGTGGTCCCCGGAGCACCCCTTCGTCGACCCGATGTGCGGCGCGGGCACGCTGCCCATCGAGGCGGCGCTGATGGCCCGACGGATCCCCCCGGGCGCGAAGCGTTCGTTCGGGGTGGAACGATCGCCCGCGTGGGGCGAGGCCGAGCGGCAGGCGTGGCGGCAGATTCGCGGGGACGCCCTGGCGCAGGTGCTCCCGACCGCGCCGGCGCCCATCATCGCCCGCGACGGGGTGGCGGCCGCGGTGGCGGCGGCGACGGAGAACATTCGCGCCGCGGGGGTGGAGGGGACGGTGCGGGTGCAGCACGCCGACGCCCGCACGCTCGCGCAGGAGTCACCCGGGACGTGGGTCTTCGGCGATCCGCCCTACGGGGACCGCACCGCGGTGAAGCCCCTGCAGCTCATGGGCTTCTTTCGTCAGCTCGGCGAGGTGCTGCGGGAGATGCACGGGGCGACGGCGGTGTTCATCACGGGCACCGACCTGCTGCCCAAGGGACTCGGCCTGGTCCACGACATGGAACACTCGCTGCGCAACGGGGACATCCCGTGCAGGCTGTTCCGCTATCGCATCCCGTGACGGCGCCTACGCGTTCGGTGGCGCGGTGATCTCGGTGAGCGCGCGGACCTCGGCCTCAAGCCCCTCGCGCTCCAGCTTCGCGCCGTTGATGCCCCGGTCGTCGAGCCCCAGCGTGCGGGCCACGCGCTCGGCCGCGGCGGCGTGCACGCGCTCCAGCACGTCGACGTGGTTCGCGATGCGCTCGTCGATGACGGCCACGCCCGCCGCGAGCTCTGCGCCGAGCGAGGCGCGCCGCGAGGCGGTGTGCAGCAGCGACGCCCAGCCCGACTCGACGCGCGCCCAGGTCTCGGTGGGGAGGTGCGCGAGCACGTCCCCCGCGGTGACCCGTCGACGGAGCGCCGCCGCCCGCGAGAGCGTCGCCGACACATCCCCCGTGAGATCGTCGGCGATGGCCTGAAGCGCGTGCGCGGTGTGCTCCTCGGCGGCGACCAGCGTGTGCAGCGACGCGAGCAGCCCCGCCACCACCAGCGACGCCGCCCGCACCGCGGTGGACGCGTCCGCACCGTGCTGCGATGCGAGGTGCGCGCCGAGGGCGCCGCCGACGAGGGCGAGCGCGGTGTGCGCGAAGAGGCCCTGACGACCGCGCACGCGCAGCGCCCGGGGCGCCGACGCGAGGGCGACGAAGGCCGCGCCGGCGAGGGGGAGGCCCGCGCCCGAGAGCCCCACGAGGGCCAGCGCCGCGAACGCGCCCGCCGAGACCGTGAGGGCGTCGAGGCGGCCGTGCAGCGTCCACGCGGCGGCGACCCCCGCGGCGATGGCGGCCAGCGCCAGGACCGGGGCAGAGAAGCCCAGGAGCGCCGGCGCGAGCAGCAGCGCCGCGCCGAGGACGAGGGTGCGAAGGACGGTGTTCATCGCCATTGCCTCAGTACGCCGCCGCGCTGCGCTGCGCCCGGCGGTGCACGGCGTTGCTGCGCAGGCCGTAGGCGCGGCCCTCTTCCGACGCGCCGCTCACGGTGTTGAACGCGGTGTTGTCCTCGTCGTAGGCGCGAATCTGCGCGGCCCGTGCGGGCGACGGCGCCGCGGCCTGCAGCGCCCGCAGCGCGTGGAGGTTCTGCTGGGCGATGCTCGCGGCCTCGCCCGCGTTGCCGGTGCGCCACGCCACCACGGCGTCGGCCTGACGCGCGGCGATGACGGTGCCCTCGGCCTCGGCGAACACCACCACGTCGCGGCTCGCCAGCGCGTCGGCGTCGGAGCGCGCGACGCCCATCGCGAGGGCGCCGAGGTCGTGGGTCGACGGCGCGTTGCTGCGCACGTCGTGGTACCCGAGCCGAGCGACGACGGCGCCCGCGTGGCCGTCGCCGTGGGCCCGCTGCGCCTGCGCGGGGTCCACCACGAGGTCGAGCACGAGGCGGCGCTCCTCGCCCGCGAAGAGCGCGCCCACGGGGACGTTCACCGACCGACCGAAGGCCGCGACCTCGCTGCCGTAGCCCCGCGCGAGGCGCCAGCCCTCGGGGAGCGTGAGGTTCACGTACGCGCGCTCCACCACCGTGCGCGTAGCCTGCTGGAGCTCGCGCGCGAGAAAGGC